>NZ_JBEPEL010000017.1:0-96817 GCF_040300825.1 Streptomyces sp. NPDC000229 | reverse complement strand
GGTGCCGTGCATCGCAAGGCGGAGGAGGGAGCCACTGCGGAGCATTGGCGCGGCGACAACGCCGCGAGGTGCGGTGTCCAGGCGCCACGAGCCCAGCAAGATCCGAACGAGAGGCCCTAGTGGCCGGCGGGCGGCGCGAACTCCTCACCGCGGTTGTTCTGGGTGCGCAGCCGGTTGTGCCCGAAGCGGTCCTCGCCGGAGACCAGGACACTGCCGTACTTCTCGAGGTTGAAGTGGGCGCCGTGGGCGGTGAAGCCGTCCTGGTCGGGGTAGACCCGCACGTGGGTGGGCACGTAGCGGCCGGCGATGGCGAACCGCGTCTCGCGCTCGGTGGTGTTGGGCAGGGAGCCGTGGACGCAGTTGGCGGTGAAGATGACGGCCTCGCCCGGCTTCATCTCCAGTTCGACGACGTCCTCCTCGGCCGGCTTCCAGCCGGGCTCGATGGAGAAGTCGGAGAAGTCGTAACCGAAGAAGTCGGTGTCGACGGCCGTCACGTCGTAGTCGCCGTCGCGGCCCTGCTTGGTGTGCTTGCGCTCGTCGAAGTACCAGTTGCGGTGCGAGCCACGGACGAACCGCATGCACCCGGTGTCCTTCGTCGCCGGCGTGAACGTCGTCCACACCGTGATGTCGATGAAGGCGTTCCACTCGGACTCCGTCGGCAGCAGCTGCGGCTTGCCGTTGGCGTAGCTGTAGTCGCGCACCTGGTGCCACTCGGTGCCGCTGGAACCCGGGAACTTCGGGAAGAACTCGGTGCGCCACAGCAGGACGTCCGGACCGAGGATCGCCGTCAGGTACTTGATGATCGTCGGGTGCATGATGTGGCTGGACAGGTGCGAGATGTCGTAGTGACGGTCGTAGTTGACGCTGTTCGGGTAGAGCGCCTTGGACCGGTCCTGGTTCTGGATACGGATCTCGCGGATGATCTCCGCGGCCTCCTCGGGCTCGTAGAGCTTGATCGGGCCGACGAATCCGTTCTCGGTGAAGCTGCGGATGTCGTCCTTGATGTCGTCGGGGACGATCGCGTTTCCTGCCACCTGTGCGTGGGGCAGCGGGAGCGGAGCGGTTTCCGTCATGGTGAGAGCAACTTCCTTGAGTGGGTGGATGGATACGCGCGGTCACGCGGACCGTGCGTGGGGTACGGACCCGGGTCCGGAACCGGACGGGGTAAGGACCCGGAGTTGGTGGGTGCGGTTGGGGCTCTTTTGGCCTCCGCACGATGAACGGCACTTTGGCTATGGAGCCGAAATCCATTCGGCTACAAGGACCTGGTGCCGATAGTGGGGGTGACTGGTCGTCAGGTCGGCCGCGGGCGCACTGGCGCGCGGCTCATCCGGCGCGCCGCGCCAGCGCCCGCCGGTCGACCTTGCCGTTGGGGCTGAGGGGGAAGGCCGGCACCGCCACGAACGCCTTGGGCACCAGATGGCGCGGGTGGGCGGCCAGGAGCTCGGACCGCAGGGCGCGGCTGTCCAGTTCGGCGGGGCGGCCCCCGGCGCCCGGCTCCGGCAGCACGAAGGCCACCAGGTGGGCCTCCTCGCCGCCCGGCTCGCCGCCGGCGACCAGGGCGACCGCGTCCTGGACCCCGCGGCAGGAGCGCACCGCGTTCTCGACCTCTCCCAGGTCGATGCGCATACCGCGGATCTTGACCTGCGCGTCGACACGTCCGACGCACATCAGCTCGCCGTCGTCGCGGACATAACCCATGTCGCCGGTGCGGTAGAGCGCCACGTCCCGCCCGTCGCCGAGGCGTGCGGTGATGAACCTTTCCGCGTTCAGCGCGGGAGCGTTGAGATACCCGGCGCCTATGCCGGCGCCCGCGATGCATATCTCCCCGGTCTCCCCGGTCGCCACGCTCCGGAGTTCCTCGTCGAGGATGTACAGGTCAGTATTGTTCACCGGCCGGCCGATGGGAACACCCCGGACAGCATAATCGGGATAGTCCGTCAGCACATGGAAAGAGGAAACGTCCGTGCATTCGGCCACGCCGTAGACATTGACAATTTTCCCTGAGCTCGAGTAATTCTTGGCCCAGTTTTCCATACGGCTCACCGTGAACGGCTCGCCGCCGACGAATGCATGCTGAAGCGGGTCGAGGATTTTCCCGCCCGATTCCTCATCGCGCTGGAGAAGCAGATAGAGCGCGCTCGGCGCACAGTGCAGGGTGCGGATTTTCTGTTCCCTGATGATCCGGGAGGCCATCAGGACGTCGAAGCTGCGACTGGGCAGCAGATGCAGCGTCGCGCCCGAGAACAGCGGCGCCATGAGGCTTCGTTGACTGATGTCGAAGCCGAAGGAGCTGATCATCAGGTTGCTGGAGTCGGCGTCGAGGCCGAATTCGCCGGTGAGCCACTCCAGCAGGTTGTACCAGCCACGATGCCGTACGGCGGTGGCTTTGGGAGCACCGGTGGAACCCGACGTGAACACTACGTAGCAGACCGCGTCGACGTCGACGTCGACCTCGGGCGCCGTGGCCGGGAAGCCGTCCAGGTCCAGAGCGGCGATGTCCACGCGCTTGTCGGCGCAGTGCTCCACGAGGGACGTCGTCGCAGGTGAGACGGCGATCAGGTCGGCGTGGGCGAGCTGCTCCGTCATCAGCCGGAGCCGCTCTGCCGGGTAGGAGGGGTCGAGCGGCGCGTACCCGGCGCCGACCTTGAGTGCGGCGAGCAGGGTGAGCACGAGTTCCGCGGAACGGTCGAGGCACAGGCCCACGACCGAGCCGGGGCCCACACCACGGGCCAGCAGGAAGTGCGCCAGCCGGTTCGCCCGTTCGTTCAGCTCCCCGTAGGTGTAGGACACCTCGCCGCACACGAGCGCCGGCCGCTCCGGCCGGGCCTCGGCATGGGATTCGAACACCTGATGGACGGGGGTTGCGGGGGATGTCGTCAAGCGGCCCTGAAGTCGCATTGTCTTTCTCTCAGCTAGTTCCTGAAAAGGGATGAGCTCAGTGCAATGGATTCCAAGCCGGGCACTTGGTGTCGCCCTGCGTTCAAAGCTGATCACAGCCCAGAAGCGGGTGTCAATCAGTTCCGGTTCGCCGGGCAACCGGTTGCACTACGCTCCGTAATGGTCAATAGAGCCCTTGCTGTTGGCATAGGCCGTCGGCTGACACGCTGTGTGAAAAAGGCGCCCAGCGGGCCGCTGAAATCGTCCCGGCAACTCTCACATTTTGAGACCGGCCCGGCCGTGAAGGATCACACGGGACAGGAATGCGTCCGTCCGGCATGTTTCCGGGCATAGCCATGACGCAATACACCACATTGAATTCAGCCACGATTCATGACCGAAATCGGCCGGGCAGCGCCCTGGCGGCGGGCGCGTCCGCCGCCAGGGCGAACACGCGCCGGTGCCCCGCCGGCGTCAGGCCCGCAGGGCCTCCGCGATCCAGCCATGGACCCGCTCCGCCTGCTGGAACACGGCGAAGTGCCCCCCGCGGAGGGTGTGCCAGGTGAAGGCAGCCGTGGTCTGGTGCTCCCACGCCGCCGCCTGGTCCAGGTCGGCCCGTGGGTCCTCGTCGGCGGCGAAGACGGTTATCGGACAGTCCAGCGGGGGCTCGTGGACGTAGTGGTACGTCTCGTTCACCGCGAAGTCCGCGATCAGCAGGGGATGCAGCATGCGCAGCAGGCCCGGATCGGACAGGACCTGTTCCGGAGTGCCCCCGAGCCGGCGCAGCACGTCGGCCAGCTCCGGGACGGAGAGGCCGCGCAGCCGCGTCTGGTCCATGGGTATCTGTGGCGCCCGGCGGCCCGCGACGAACAGGTGGACCGGTGGTGGCGCGTGCATCCTGCGCAGCTGGCGGCACAGCTCGAAGGCCGACAGGGCCCCGGTGCTGTGGCCGAACACCGCGTACGGGGTGAGGGGTTCCTGGGACAGCGAAGCCGCCAGGTCGGCGACCAGGGGGCCGACCTGTGTCTCCGGCGGCTCCCGGCGCCGGGTCTCACGGCCCGGTGGCTGCACCGGGCACACCGCGATTTGGGAGGACATCCCCTCCCCCCAGGCGCGGTAGGACGACGCGCCCGCGCCCGCGTGCGGCAGGCACAGCAGTCGCAGTTCGGCGTCGGCCCCGGTGCCGAAGGGCAGCCACGGGTTCTTGGTGGCGGTCGGTCTCATCGCTCTCCCTGCGCAGTGGTGACCGCCGCGTTGCCGGGGTCGCCCACCGGCGCGGTCACGATCTCCGAGGCCGGCGGAGCGGTCCCGCCGGCCGCCGCCTTGTCCCTGCCCGGCAGGCTCACCACGAGGAGCCCCACCACCAGCAACGCGGTGGCGGCGATCATCGGCGCGGTGAACGGCTCGTGCAGGACGACGAGGGCCAGCACCGCCGCCGCCAGCGGCTGGGCGAGGCCCACGGACGCGGCCGTGCGTGCCGCCGTGTACTGAAGGCCCGCGACGAACGCCAGGTAGGGCAGCGCCGTGCCCACCACGGCCAGCCAGGCCACGATCGCCACACTGCGGGTGTCGCCCAGCGACCCGTAGTCCGCGCCGAGCAGGATCGGGGCGAGCATCACTCCGCCGATGGTGAGCGACGTACGCACCACGAACGTGCGCGGAACCCCCGTCTTGACCAGCGCTCCCGTGGTGGCGGAGTACCCGGCGTAACACGCGCCGCACAGCACCGCGAGCGCCACGCCGCCCATCCTGAGCGACTCGCCGCCGTCGAACGTCAGCAGGAAGACCCCGGCGACGGCCAGAGCGGTGCCCACGTACCAGCGCGACGAGGGCCGTTCACCACGGGACAGCCAGTCGATGACCGCCGCGCACAGCGGCGCGCTCGTCAGGACGGTCAGCGTGCCGAGGGCCGCGCCGGTCATCCGTACGGAGAAGAAGAAGAAGATCTGGAACGCCGCCGTGCAGACGCCGGCCAGGCAGATGATGCCCTTCTGCCGCCGGTTCAGGGCCCGCCACCCGGCGCCGCCCCGCTGGGACGCGAACAACAGGGTCAGGCAGAGAACGGCGGCACCCAGCGTCAGCCGCAGCGTGGCGATGGTCGCCGGGGACACGTCGGGCAGAAGCTGGCCGGCGATGCCCGTGGTGCTCCACATCAGAGCGGCCGCCAGCACCAGAAGGGGGCCGGTGTGCCGCCCTAATGAAGGCTCGGAGTGATCAACTTGCTCGTTGCTACTGTCCATGAGCCAGATGCTGACAGGAAGTTCGACGGTCGTACAGCGTGCCCGCAACACGTGCGCTAGGTTGGGCCTCATGCCGAATTTCGATGAGATCAACGAGCGCCTGACTGTCGAGTTGCAGAAGAATGCGCGCCGGAGCAACCGCGAACTGGCCAGAACGCTCGGCATCGCCGACTCCACCTGCCTCGAACGCGTGCGCAGCCTCCAGGACGAGGGGATCATCACCGGCTACCACGCGGAGGTGAACCTCGACGCACTGGACCGGGGACTGCGCGCGATACTCGCCGTACGGATCCACCCCAAGAGCCGCGACGCCGTGGAGTCCTTCCGCCAGTTCGTCCTCGGTCTGCCCGAGGTGCTCGACGTCTTCGTGGTGACCGGCAGCGACGACTTCCAGATCCTCGTCGCGGTGAAGGACCCCCAGCGGCTGGAGGACTTCGTCCTGGACCGCATCGCCCAGTACCCGGCCGTCGCCGACGTCCGCGCCTCGCTGGTCTACGAACACCTCCGGCGCCGGCCCGTCCAGCTCCTCAAGGATTCCAAGAACCGCCGGTCACCCGGCTACCCCGCCTGACGGCCCTACGCGGCGGCGAACACCCCCGCTGTTTCCGCCGCGTGGGCGCGCAGCCGGTGGACCGGGCCGAAGAGCAGTCCGTCGGCGGTAGCCCGCTTGAAGTACAGGTGCGCCTCGTGCTCCCAGGTGAAGCCGATGCCGCCGTGCAGCTGGATGCCCTCGGCGGTGACGGTGTGCTGCGCCTCCAGACACTGGGCGAGCGCCAGTGCCCCGGCGGCCGGGTCCCAGGCCGCGTAGTACGCCGCCGAACGCGCCGCCTGCACCCGCACGTACAGGTCGGCCAGCCGGTGCCTGACCGCCTGGAACGAGCCGATGGCCCGCCCGAACTGCTGCCGCTGCCGTACGTATGCGACGGTCCGCTCCAGCACCCGGCCCGCCGCCCCCGCCGCCTCCGCGGCGAGGGCGGCCGCCGCCTCGCACCCGGTCGCGGCGAGCGCGTCCGGCACGTCCGCCGCGTCTCCGTCCCCGCCCAGCAACTCGGCCTCGGTGTCGTGGAGTTCCACGCGGGCGAGGGGCCGTGTCTCGTCGAGCGCCGTCAGCCGGACGCGCACGAGGCCGGCCGCCTCCGCCCGTACGAGGAAGAGCAGCGTGCGGGCACGGGGGTAGCCCCCCGTGTGCGCGGCGACCAGCAGCAGGCCGGCGCTGTGCCCGTCCAGGACCTGCCCCACCTCCCCGTACAGCCGCCACGTCCCGCCGCCGGCCCGGCGGGCCTGCACACCCCCGGCCCGTCCGCCCCCGGCCCACTCACCGGCCCGGTTGTCGCCGGTCAGGGCGAGCGCCCGGGGCAGCGGCGCGGCGGCGAGCGTGGCGGTCAGGGACCCGTCCGCGATGCGCGGCAGCAGCTCCGACCGCTGCGCCCCGGTGCCGAGCCGGGTGATCAGCGGGACGGCGAGCACGGCGGTGGCGAGGAGCGGTGAGGGGGCCAGGGCGCGGCCGGTCTCCTCGGCGGCGAGGGCCAGTTCGGCGATGCCGCAGCCGACGCCTCCGTACGCCTCGGGCAGCGCGAGTCCCGGCAGCCCGAGCCGCTGCGACAGCAGGGCCCACAGGCCGGCGTCGTACCCGGCATCGGTCCCGGTCGCGGCCCTGACCTCGTCGATTCCGCAGTGCTTGGCGAGCAGTTCGCGCAGGGTGCGGCGGATCGCGTCCTGTTCGGCGGTGAAGGCGGCGTCCATGGGGCTCCCTTTCTGACGGGGCGTCATGCTAGGTGCCGTCGCCGTGGATGCCCAGAGCCGTTACCTGATGTACCGTCAGTTCCATGCGCCGTCGTTCCGTCGCCATCGTGGGTGTGTCCCTCTCCGACTGCGGGCGCGTCGACACGGCCACCCCCTACGCGCTCCACGCCCAGGCCGCCCGGCGGGCGCTCGCCGACTCGGGGCTCGACCGGTCCGTCGTCGACGGGCTCGCCTCGGCCGGGCTCGGCACGCTCGCCCCGATCGAGGTCGCCGAGTACCTGGGGCTGCGGCCCCGCTGGGTGGACTCCACCACCGTGGGCGGCGCGACCTGGGAGGTCATGGCCGCGCACGCCGCCGACGCCATCGCGGCCGGGCACGCCGACGCCGTCCTCCTCGTCTACGGCTCCACCGCCCGCGCCGACATCAGGGCCGGGCGCCGCACCTCGAACCTGTCGTTCGGCGCCCGCGGCCCGCTCCAGTTCGAGGTGCCGTACGGGCACACCCTCGTCGCCAAGTACGCGATGTCCGCGCGCCGCCACATGCACGAGTACGGCACCACCCTGGAACAGCTCGCGCAGGTGGCGGTCCAGGCCCGTGCGAACGCCGCGCAGAACCCGGAGGCGATGTTCCGCACGCCCCTCACCGTGGACGAGGTCCTCTCGGGCCCGGTGATCGCCGACCCCTTCACCAAGCTGCACTGCTGCATCCGCAGCGACGGCGGCTGCGCGGTGCTGCTGGCGGCCGAGGAGTACGTACCCGACACGGCGAAGGCCCCCGTGTGGATCCTCGGCACCGGCGAGCACGTCTCGCACACCACCATGTCGGAGTGGGACGACTTCACGGTCTCCCCGGCGGCGGTGAGCGGCCGCCTCGCCTTCGAGCGGGCGGGCGTGAGCCCTTCGGACCTGGACTTCGCGCAGGTCTACGACGCCTTCACCTACATGACCCTGGTGACCCTGGAGGACCTCGGCTTCTGCGCCAAGGGCGAGGGCGGCCCGTTCGTCGAGCGGGGCACCCTGCCCGTCAACACCGACGGCGGCGGCCTGTCCGCCTGCCACCCCGGCATGCGGGGCCTGTTCCTCCTGGTGGAGGCCACCCGGCAGCTGCGCGGCGAGGCACCCGGCCGCCAGGTCCCGGACGCCCGGCTGGGCGTGGTGTCCGGGACGGGCGGCTGGTTCTGCTCCTCGGGGACGGTGGTGCTGGGTCGGGAGCGGTAACGCCTGGTGGCGCTCGTGGGCCTACTCGATACGGCGCACGGGCTGCCCGGTGATGCGGGCGATGGTGTCGAAGTCGTTGTCCTGGTGGAGCACGGTCAGAATGTCTCACGCAGCAGCCT
This sequence comes from Streptomyces sp. NPDC000229, assembly GCF_040300825.1. Lineage (NCBI taxonomy): Bacteria > Bacillati > Actinomycetota > Actinomycetes > Kitasatosporales > Streptomycetaceae > Streptomyces > Streptomyces sp. NPDC000229. The sequence goes on along the minus strand of NZ_JBEPEL010000017.1, from coordinate 88,618 downwards.
GTCCATGTCGTGAAAGGTGGCTCTGCCACCGGCGGCCCGCAGAAGCTCCTGACGTACCGGCTCGCACAGACCGACGAGCCCGGCGTTGACGACCGCGTCCCAGCTCGCACCTGCCTGGCCACGGTAGTAGCGGATCAGAGCACTGGTGTCAGCCAGATAGAGCTCGGTCATGCCGCCCGCTGCTCGCCTCCGTCGGTACCGGCCTGCGCGCCCTTCTCGATCACCGAGAAGTCGATCTCGCCGTCCGTGGTGCACACCACGTCACTCACCCGGACTCCACCCATCCGTGTGACACCGCACCCGGAAAGCGGATGATGTCTCGATGACCAGCTTCCACGAGACACTCCGCTCGCTGCGCGTATGGGACACCGAACTGCCCGCCTTCGACCCGGAATCCGCACCCGCCGCCCCCCTCCCGCTCTTCCACGACTGGTTCGTGGCGGCGGGCGAGGCCGGTCAGGTGGAGCCGCACACCATGTCGCTGGCCACCGTCGACGGGGACGGACGGCCCGATGTGCGGACCGTCATGCTGCACGACGCGGACGAGCGGGGCTGGCACTTCGCCTCCCACGCCACCAGCGCGAAGGGCCGCCAACTGGCCGTCGTCCCGCACGCGGCGCTCGGCTTCTACTGGCCGGTGCAGGGCCGCCAGGTGCGGGTGCGGGGCCAGGTCGTGTCGGGTACGCCCGAGGAAGCGTACGCCGACCTGCACGCCCGCTCGACGGGCGCGCTGGCCGCCGCTCTGGTCGGCCGGCAGAGCGAGGTCCTGGACTCCTTGGACGAGCTGGCGACAGCGAGCGAGGCCGCCTGGCAGCGCGCGCAGGCGGAACCGGACGCGGACGCGGAGACCTGGACGCTGTACGTCCTCGATCCGCGCGAGGTCGAGTTCTTCCAGGGCGACGAACGCCGCCGGCACCTGCGGCTGCGCTACCGGCGCAGCGAGGGCGGGTGGGAGCGGGAGCTGCTCTGGCCGTAACACTCGCCTCCGGGTCGCACGCGGTCGGCGCCCGGAACGCACGAACCTCAGATCTTCCTCAGATTTTCCTCGGTTCCCCCTTTCTCAGGTTCAAACCGACACGCTCCATATGTTTAAGTGATCTTCGCCCGCCGCGCGGGGGAACTCGGCACGAACGACCAACGTGCACGCGTGACGGGTGAATTGACAGGGACACAGCTCCCTTTCCTCTGACCAAGGAGCAAGTTGTGAAGACCTTCCGCCGTCGTGCGGCTCTCGTCTCTCTCGTCTGCGCGGCCGCCGTCACCTTCAGCGGTGTCAGCACGGCCCACGCAGCCGTTCAGGGTCCGGCCGTCGCCTCGATATCCGCGGAGGAGATCTCCCAGCAGCAGATCGACGAGCTGGCGAAGTATCTGGAGGCCATTTTCAGCGGTGAACTGACCGCCGCTGACGGCACGTTCGACCGCGCCGCCGCCGAGGCGAAGTTCGGCAAGGAGTTCGCGGACACCGTGGAAGCCCGGATCGCCGAGCAGCGGGCCGGTGCCGGCGACCCCAAGGCGTCGTCCGGCCTGCGCGCCGCCGCCGCGAGCAAGGACAGCTACGGCAAGTGCCTGCTCAAGGCCGTGGGGCTGGGCGGGCTCGGCGGTGCCACCTCCGCCATCATGAACAAGCTGTCGGAGAAGAAGTGGTCCGACGCCGCCCGGCTGATCACCAAGGAAGCGGCCAAGCGCGGCATCAAGATCGCCGTCAAGGGCGGAGTCGTGGGGCTCGCCGCCTCTCTCGCCGCCAGCGCCGTCTGGTGTGCCACCCCTTGGGCGTGAGGAAGCGAGCGCTTCGACGGCTGTGACCATGCCTGAGAACTGAGCGGGAATGACGGGGCGAGCTTTTCCGGCTCGCCCCGTCTCCATGACCGGTAAAGCGCTCGTCCCGTTACTCGAATTCCGCTTGTACGACCTTGCGGAGTTCTTCCAGGTATTCCTGGAACCGTTCCCGCCCGGAAGGCGAGAGGCGGACTCGGGTGACGGCGTGCCGCCGCTCACGGAACTTCGCGATCTCGACGAGGCTTTCCTTCTCCAGAATGCCCAGCTGCCGGGACAGTTCGGCGGTGGAGAGCTCCAGGGAGTTCTGGAGATCGGCGAAGTTGATCTGCTGAACGTGTCTGAGGGCGCCCAGAATGGCGAGGCGCGTGGGTGAATGCATCACCGTCGTCAGGCGCGTGCGTGGCTGCGGGGGCACGTCAGCGCCTCCAGCGCAGCACGAGGTAGCCGGCGAGAACGGCGGTCGGCACGGCGGCCGCGAGCAGGGCGCCCGGCAGTGCGACCGGGTTGTTCCAGAGCAGCCCGAGCCCGGGGATCGCCAGGGACACCGGGCCGAGGAAGGCGGTCCACTCCTCCGCCTTGGTGTGCGGCCTCCTGCCGGGGGCCCGGAGGTGGAACCAGCGCCAGCCGAGCAGGAGCCCCAGCGCGAGCAACAGGACCACGATGCCCACGACCAGCGGGATCTCCCTCGTGGCCGCCACCGCGAGCACGGCGAACAGCGCCAGGACCGACAGTGCGCCCAGAGCGCGCTCACCGGCAGACGCGGCCCGTGTGAGCACCGGGGCGTCCTCTATGGCACGCAGCTGCTCTGCGGAGTTCGCGTTCTCCCCCATGGTCACCCTTTCACGGTCGTCGCTTCGTACATCGTCACCTTACGCATGTGGTTTCCAAATGTGCAACTACTAGCGCATCGAGCAACTGGGAGCGGCCGGCGGCCGACCACCGGCACTCCTGGACGGGAACCCCGTGGGACGCTTGCGCGTCGACACGTATGACCGCACAACGTTCGGGGGGAATGGCATGACCGTCACGCTGGCCGAGGAAATCGCGCTGCTGTCGCTGGACGACGAGTCGGGGGCCGCGAAGGAGCGGTCGTCGGCCGGATGGGCCGTGGCGGGCGGCATCCTGCTGGAGCTGGCCATGGCGGACCGGGTCTCCGTGTCCGACGGCCGGCTGGCCGTGACCGATACGACGCCCACGGGCACCGCGCTGCTCGACGGGCGGCTGGCCCAACTCGACGAGTGGACGCGGCGCAAGAGCAGGCGCAAGGTCACCGAGTGGCTGTCCAAGGACCAGTCGAAGTCGGTGACCGCGACCGTGGAGGCCCTGTGCGAGCGGGGCCTCGTCGTCGAGGAGCAGAGCCGGGTGCTCGGCCTCTTCCCGGTGCGCCGCTATCCGGAGGCGGACGGCTCGGTGGAGCAGGAACTGCGCGCACGGCTGACGTCGGTCGTCGTGCACGGTACGGAGCCGGACGACCGTACGTCCGGGCTCGTCAGCCTGCTGCACGCCGCCAAGCTGCACCGGCTGGCGTTCCCGGACGTCCCGCACAAGCTGGTCGCGCCCCGCATGGCGAAGATCGCCGACGGCCAGTGGGCGGGCGACGGCGTCCGCGAGGCGATCCGGAACATGCAGGCCGCGATGGTGGCGGTCACCGTGGTCACCGCCACCACCGTCGTGCTCTGAGCGGCCTCGTACAGTTCAGCCATGTCCGTCAACATCACATTCACCCTCACCGTCACCGCCCTGAAGGACGAAGCCCAGGCCCGGGAGGTCGTGCGCTCGCTGGACGAGGTCATGGAGGACGAGCGCATCCAGGACCAGGTGAACTTGGGCGTCGCCTGGGACGAGGGGACGGCCTTCGTGTCGGGCGAGACCGACTTCCCGCTGAGCATCACCCGGTTCCACCTCTGGCAGCCGGAGTTCGAGAGCTATGTGAAGTACGCGGTCAATGAGGTCGCACCGGGAGCGAAGCTCACCCTCGACTGGGGCTACCCGGACCTCGAACGCTGACCGGCCCTGGGGTATGTTGAACGCGTTCAATCGAACGCGTTCACCAAGGAGTGGGCCATGGAGGCGGTGGGCACCCGAGTACACGGCCTCCAGCGCGCCCTCGCGGCCGGTGCGGTGATCGCCACCCTGCCGGTGCTGCTGTGGACGCTGACCAGCTACCTCCTCCCGCTGCACGTCCTGACGGCCATGTCCGTGGCGATCCCCCTGTTCCTGCCGCGCCGCCCCTCGACCTTCGCTCGCGCGAGCGTGATCGTGGCGCTGGGGCTCGTGGCGTTGGGGCTGCCGGGGTTCCTGTTCGGCATGTTCCTCTTCTGGCCGTCCGCGCTGCTGCTGCTCCTGGCCGCCTTCGCCGACCCGCGCCTGCGCCCCGTGAGCGCCAAGATCATGGGCACGGTCGGCGGACTGACGGCGGCATGGTTCCTCGCCGCCTTCGGGTCCTTCTTCTGGCACTTCTCCATCGCGCCCGCCCTCGCGGAGCCCCACACCTACCGCGCGGTCAGCGATCCCGACACCTTCTACGCCGAGCTCGGCAAGCACGACGAGCGGCTGAAGCGGCTCGGTGCCACCAGCGTGACGGGGGCCGCGTCGGAGGACCTGCTCTACCTGGAGGTCCGCTTCCCCGACGACTTCTCCGAGGCACGGCGGGCGACCCTGAAGCGCGAGATCGAGAAACTGCCGGGCATCAGCCGCGTCGACCTGTGCCCGGTACGCGACTGCGGCTGACGCCCCGCCGTCAGCGGCTCGCCACGAACGCCGCCCACGCGTCGGCCCCCACCGCGAAGGTGGGCCCGTCGGTGAGCTTGGAGTCGCGCACGTGGACGGCGTGGGGGCAGGCGGCGACCTCGACGCACGCGTCACCTTCGTTACCGCTGTAGCTGGACTTGCGCCAGTCGTAGGCGACTTCGACGCAGGCGCCGCCCTCATTGTTGCTGTAGCTGCTCTTGAACCAGACCAGGTCAGGGCTCATAACTTCGCCGCAATCCTCTCGATCAGTTCCACGGACTCCCAGGGCGTGAGGGCCTGGGCCCGCAGCGCACCGAAGAGGTCGTTGAGCCGGTTCACCTCTTCCGGTTTCGAGATCAAGGTAGCTCCACCCTGCCCCTCGGTGTACCCCAGATTGCGTCCTTCTCGGGTGCTCACCAGGTGCAGCAATCCGTTCAATCCCGCGTGCACGGACCGCTGCGTCGGCATCACCTGCACCGTCAGGTGGTTCCTCGTACGGACCGACTCCAGCAGGTGCAGGAGCTGCTCCTTGAGTACCGGTTCGCCGCCGATCGGTCGCTGGAACACCGACTCCTCGACCACGTAACTGACGATCGGCCGCGGCCTGCGGTCCAGCACCTCCTGCCGCTCAAGCCTCGCCTGCACGTGCCGGTCGATCTCGTCCGGCTCGTACACCGGCACCCGGGTCTCGTACAGCGCCCGCGCGTACGACGGGGTCTGCAACAAGCCAGGGACGAGCATGTTCTCGTACGCGCTGATGCTCGCCGCGTCCGCCTCCGTGCGCTTCCAGTTGAGGAACTTCGGCGAGTACTTCTCCTCCTCCATCAGCTCCACGCACGACCGCAGCACCCCCTGCGCGCCCAGCGCCGCGTCCGCGTCGACCAGGAACGCCGTCGTCGGGATGCGTTCCGCCCGCTCGTACGCGCCGACCAGCGACTCCGACATCAGGAGCCGGTCCGCGAGGTCCTTCTGGGTCAGGTCCGCCATGGCGCGGAACTTCTTGACCAACTCGCCCACGTGCCTCCGCGCCGGCGAGGGCTCACCACTCGATCCCACAACCGCCACCGTCCTTCCCACACCGCCCCGAAGTGGATCGTGTCCCCCTGGTCACGCTACGCAACCACCACGATCCTCGTAGCCATGACGAGCAACAAACTCCCCGATTGGGTCCCCGCGTCCGGCCTGCAACTCCGCCTCGCCGGGATCCACTTCGACGCCATCCGCGTACGCGGGGTCCGGGGCGAGGCCGTACTGCACCACCTGGCCGACGCCACCGACGGTCGCCCCGGCCCCGTCGTGCGGGAGGTCTCCGGTGGGCGGTGGACGTACTTCCTCATCCCGCCGGGCAGCAGCAAGGAGTACGACTGGCCGCCGGGCGCCACCTGCTTCGGGCCCTGCGCCCGGGACCAGTACGTGGGCATCCCGGCACCGCACGGCAACACGTATCCGCTGTCCTGGCGGTGCGGTCCGCCCGTCGAGGGCGAGTTCGTCGACCCCGGGCTGCTCCACGAGATCGTCACAGCGCAGCTGTGCCTACCGCCGGCCTGACCGGGCCGGCGTCCTGTCCGACGAGGCTCTCTCCGACCTGCTCGGGAGCCAGCAGTTCGGCACGCTCGCCACGATGAAGCGCAGTGGCCACCCCCACCTCACCACCATGATGTACAGCTGGGACCCCGAGGCCCGCATCGTGCGGTTCTCCACCACGGCGGACCGCGTCAAGGTCAAGCAGCTCCAGCGCGATCCCCACGCGGCCCTGCACGTGCCGGGGGGTGACGTGTGGTCCTTCGCCGTCGCCGAGGGCGAGGCCGAGCTCTCCGACGTCACGACCGTCCCCGGTGACGCGGTCGGCCGGGAGCTGCTCGGCATGATTCCCGAGGCCGCGCGGCCGGAGGACGCGGAGGCGTTCCTGAAGGGATTGGTCGCCGAGCGCGGGGTGGTCATCCGTTTGCGGGTGGGCAAGCTTTACGGGACCGCGCTGGACGTCAACGGCTGATGCCCGGTCACCGCAGCACCAGATGTGGATGAGGACCTGTCGTGGGGGATGTCCGAGCGCGTCTGTGAGCCAGGCCAGTTCCTCATCGGTGAGCCAACCATGCCCGGTTCGGATACAGGACCTCAATCCTTGAGCGACGTTTCGGCGCCACAACAGGGAGCCGCCACCGTGAGAGTCGAAAAACGGCGCGAACTCCGCACCGCAGTGCGGGCACGAGATCTTCCTCACCCGCCTCCCCGCGCCCGCCGGGGTCCGCTCCTCGCCCCACCGACCCGGCCCGGCACTCGCGGGCTTCGGCGGCGGTGAAGAAGAGGACCTGGGTCCGGACGACGCGTGGGGGTGCGAAGGCGGCACCGGACCGGGTTGTCGCCCGGTGGCTGTACCCCGGGCGCCTTCGCACCCCAGCCCCGAAGCCGCTGGAGGTCGCCATCGGCTTCAGGGCCACGCTGATTGTGCTGTCAGCGCATGTCGCCGTGCCCGCCGTGCTTACCGTCGTCACCGTGCTTGCCGTCGTCGTGGCCCTTCTTCGAGCCACCGTCGTTGATGCAGACGTTGCCGAACGCCGGGTTGAGCACACCCGGGATGTTGACCGTGTTGCCGCAGATGTTGATCGGAATGTGGATCGGCAGCTGGACGATGTTCCCGGACAGAACACCCGGGGATCCTACGGCCGCGGCGTCGGCAGTGGCGTCCGCGCTGGCCATGCCCGCACCGCCGATCAGGACGGTACCGGCGGTGGCGGCAACGGTGACCGCCCTCTTCATACGTGACATCGCGATCTCCTTGGAGACGAGATTCTGCCGCGACTTTGCGGCCTGGACCTCACCGACAACACCAGGAGCCACGCCGGGGTCACGCAGATACGGCCAACCCGGTGACCACGCGGCGCGCCGGACGCGGGATGCCCCCGGTTCTAGAGTCTCCCCGTGGACGTCAACAGTGGGGGAAGGTCTGCGACCAGCTCTTCAACCTTCACGAGTCGCCCGAGCGCGGCTTCTTCCGGGCCTCTGGCGCGGTCGAGGAACTCGCAGAGCGGTGCGCCGACTGGTTCGAGTGCGTGTTGAGCCGCCCGGTCGTCCGCGCCGAGTGGCCGGGTGAGGGCGGGCCGTACGTAGCCCGTTGGGAGTTTGCCGACACGGACGAGGCCCTGGTGATGACCGGCATCATCCCGACCGACGGCTCACCTCCGGCCCGCCGCCTCCCGATCCGTCCCTGATCCGCCGGACAGCACCAGCCGGGCGGAAGACCGGGATCGTGATCCGGTCGGCGCCCTCGCCCTCCGTGCGGAAGGCGACGGTCAGGGGCATGCCGATCCGGAGCTCGGCCTCAGCGCACTCGACGACCTCGGTCATCATGCGCGGGCCTTCGGCGAGGTCGACGACTGCCGCCGTGTAGGGCGTGCGGGCGCCGAAGGGCGGGAGGTCGTTGCGGTGGACGACGGACCAGGTGTAGAGCGTGGCGCGGCCGCTCGCCCGCTCCCAGGTGACGTCGTCCTCCCAGCAGTGCGGGCAGAACTCGCGCGGGTAGTGGTGGGCCCGCCCGCAGGCGCCGCACCGCCTGATGAGCAGGCGGCCCTCGGCGGCGGCGTCCCAGTAGGGGCGGGTGAAGGGGTCGATGTCCGGGACGCCCGCGTTCATGCGCCGAGCCTCTCCAGCCACCACAGGCCGAGACCGACACGGAGGACGGCGAGCCACTCGGCGCCGCTGAGCCAGACGGTCTGCATTCCGGGGCCCCTCCCGCTTAACCTGACGGTACGTCAGTTCAGCGGACCGCGGCAGCCGGCGCAAGGGGGCCGCCCTATTCCGGCCCGGTGACCGACTCGCTAATCTGACAGAGCGTCAGTTCTCAGTCCCCCCGACGAGCAGGAGCGGCGGAACGATGCTTGGATCGACCCACGGCACCTTCACCACCGACCTGCGTGCCCGGGTGGTGGCCTGCGGGCAGACCACCGGAGCCACCGTCCACGGCATCGCGGCGGCCGAGGGCGACGTGGACGTCAGCGGCCGCCCGCTGCACGCTCCCGTGCCCGATCTGGACCGGCTCTTCCGGCCCGACTCCGTCGCCGTCGTCGGGGCGTCCGACACCGAGGGCCGCCCCAACACCGGGATCACCCGGCAGCTGCTGCGCTGGGCCGAGCGGGTCGGCGCCCGGCTGTACCCGGTGCATCCCCGCCGCGCCTCGGTCTTCGGGGTCGGCTGCGTACCCTCCGTCACCGCCCTGCCCGAACCCGTCGACGTCGCCGTGCTGCTGGTCGCCGACCCGCTGCCGGTCGTCGAGGAACTGGGGGTGGCCAAGGCCAGGTTCGCCGTCGCCTTCGCGTCCGGGTTCGCCGAGACGGGCGAGGCGGGCGCCGCCGCGCAGGCCCGGCTCGCGGCCGCCGCCGAACGCACGGGGGTGCGGCTGCTGGGCCCCAACACCAACCTGAACGCCTTCGAGGAGTTCCGCGACGACCTCGACGGTCCCGCGATCGCCCTGATCACCCAGTCCGGCCACCAGGGCCGCCCCCTGTACGCCCTGCAAGAGCTGGGCGTACGCCTGTCCCACTGGGCGCCCACGGGCAACGAGGCCGACCTGGAGAGCGCCGACTTCCTCGCGTACTTCGCCGAACGGCCCGAGGTCGGGGCGATCGCCTGCTACCTGGAAGGGATCAAGGACGGACGCTCCTTCCTCCTCGCCGCCGACCGCGCGGCACGGCGCGGGGTGCCCGTCGTCGCCGTGAAGGTCGGCCGCACCCCCGCCGGGGCGCGGACCGCCGCGTCCCACACCGGGAAGCTGACCGGTGCGGACCAGGTGGTGGACGCGGCCATGCGGCAGTTCGGGATCACCAGGGTCGACGGCCTCGACGAGCTCCAGGACACCGCCACCCTGCTCGCGCGGGCCCGCCCGCCGGCCGCCGACGGCGTCGCGGTGTATGCGATCTCGGGCGGTACGGGCGCCCACTTCGCGGACCTGGCCACGGCGGCCGGGCTGCGGCTGCCGCGCCTGTCACCGGCCAAGCAGGACGAGCTCCACCAGTGGATACCCGACGACCTGAACGTCGCCAACCCCGTCGACAACGGCGGCCACCCGGTGGGGGACTGGCGCGGCCGGAAGATCATCGACGCGATCCTCGCCGACCCGGACGTCGGCGTCCTCATCTGCCCGATCACCGGTCCCTTCCCGCCGATGAGCGACAAGCTGGCCCAGGACCTGGTGGACGCGGCGGAACGCACGGACAAGCCGGTGTGCGTGGTCTGGGGGTCACCCGTCGGCACCGAGGCCGCGTACCGCGAGACGCTCCTCGGCTCCTCGCGCGTGGTGACGTTCCGGACGTTCGGCAACTGCGTCACCGCCGTCAAGGCGTACCTGGACCACCACCGGTTCACCCGGGCGTACCGCTCGCCCTTCGACGACGCGCCCCGCACACCCTCCCCCTCGTACCGCAAGGCACAGGCCCTGATGCACCCCGGCCACCGGATGAGCGAGCACGCGGCCAAGCAGCTCCTGCGGGCCTACGGCATCCGCGTACCGCGCGAGCAGCTGGTGACCAGCGCGGCTGCGGCAGTACGGGCGGCGAGCCAGGTCGGGTACCCCGTCGTGATGAAGGCGTCCGCCCCGCAGCTCGCCCACAAGACCGAACTGGGCCTGGTGAGGATCGGGCTGACGTCCGCCAGCCAGGTCCGCGACACCTACCGCGAGCTCATCGACATCGCCCGGTACGAGGAGGCCACGCTGGACGGCATCCTCGTCTGCCAGATGGTCGACCGGGGCGTCGAGATGGTGGTGGGCGTGACGCACGACGAGCTGTTCGGCCCCACGGTGACCGTCGGACTGGGCGGCGTCCTGGTGGAGGTCCTCTCGGACACGGCCGTACGCGTACCGCCCTTCGGCGAGGACCAGGCGCGCGCCATGCTCGGCGAACTGCGCGGGCGGGCCCTGCTGAACGGCGTACGGGGTGCGCCGCCGAGGGATGTGGACGCCCTGGTCGAGGTCGTGCTGCGGGTGCAGCGGATGGCGCTGGAACTGGGCGACCGGCTGTCGGAGCTGGACATCAACCCGCTGATGGTGCTGGAACGCGGGCAGGGCGCGGTGGCGCTGGACGCGATGGCGGTGTGCCGGTGACCAGGCAGATGCTCCACTCCACCGACGACGGCGTCTCCTGGGTCACCCTCAACCGCCCCGAGGCGATGAACGCCCTCGCTCCCGACCAGCGGGACCACCTCATCGCGCTGCTCGCCGACGCCTCCGCCGACCCCGGCGTACGCGCCGTCGTCCTCACCGCCACCGGCAGGGGCTTCTGCTCCGGTGCCGATCTGCGCGCAGCGGCGGCCACCGGCGCGGAGCGTGTCGCGGGCGATGTGGCCAGGACCGTCCGGCTCGGGGCCCAGCGCCTGATCGCCGCGGTGCTCGACTGCGAGAAGCCGGTGATCGCCGCCGTCAACGGAACGGCCGCCGGGATCGGCGCGCACCTGGCGTTCGCGTGCGACCTGGTCCTGGCGGCCGAATCGGCACGGTTCATCGAGGTGTTCGTACGCCGTGGCCTGGTCCCGGACGGCGGTGGGGCGTATCTGCTGCCGCGCCTGGTGGGGCCGCAGCGCGCGAAGGAGCTGATGTTCTTCGGCGACGCGCTGTCCGCCGAGGAGGCTCGCGGCATCGGCCTGGTCAACCGGGTCGTCCCGGACGGCGAGCTGGAGAAGACGGCCCGCACCTGGGCGGAACGCCTCGCGAAGGGCCCGACGCGGGCCATCGCGCTCACCAAGCAGCTGGTCAACGCCTCACTCGACACCGACCGCACCACCGCGTTCGCGGCCGAGGCGGCCGCGCAGGAGATCACCATGACGACGCACGACGCGAACGAGGGTGTGGCGAGCTTCGTGGAACGCCGCACACCCGCATACAGGGGGGACTGACGTGATGGGCCACGCCGGGATGGCGGCCACCGCCGTCCGCTACCTCAGGTCCGTCGGGGCCCCCACGGCCTCCGGTGCGCCCCCGCCCCCGCTGCTGCGGGCGGTACGGGACGACGAGCGGCTGGCCATGGACCCGGCCGAGTTCCGGCGCGTCCTGGGCCACTTCGCGACCGGCGTCACCGTCGTCACGGCGTACGACGCGGAGGGCCCCGCGGGCTTCGCGTGCCAGTCCTTCGCGTCCCTCTCGCTCGACCCGCCGCTGGTCGCCTTCATGGTGGCCCGTACGTCGGCGACATGGCCCCGGATCGCCCGCGCCGGCGCCTTCTGCGTGAACGTCCTGGGCGCGGACCAGGCCGCCTTGTGCCGGGCGTTCGCGGTGAGCGGCTCGACCGGGGCGGACAAGTTCGCGGGCGTCGCGTACGACCCGGCACCGGCGACGGGCTCACCGCGCCTGACGGGCGCGCCGGCCTGGATCGACTGCGTGGTCCACGCCGTCCACACGGGCGGCGACCACCTGATCGTGGTGGGCCGCGTGCAGGCCCTGGGCGCCGCGGACGACGGTGACCCGCTGCTGTTCCACCGGGGCAGGTTCGGCCGCCTCGTGCCCTGACCGGCTGCCGTCGCCGGATCCCGAGGGCCCCCGGCGCGGCGGCCGCGCACAGGGCGCCCGAGGCGTACCGGACCACCCGAGTCCACGGACCTGCCGGCCGTCCAGGTCGCACAGGACGCCGGGTTCGGCACCGCCCAGTGGATGCGCCGGCACCTACCGGCGGCGCTCGGCGTCCCGCCCACCGTCTGCCGCCGCACCTTCCGCGCCGCCGGCGGACGCCCCGACGGTGCCGGTGGGGACCCGCTCGTGGCCGCCCGGGACCGGAGCCGCTGACATCCGCCGCTCCCCCACCAGGCCCACGACGCTGAGCAGCAGCGTCAGCACGACGCCCACCAGGATGGCCGTCGAGGGGGCCACGACCCGCAGCAGCCCACCCGCCAGGGCCCCGCTCGCCGCGTAACCGGCGCCCACCACCGCGTAGTTCACCGAGTACGCGGCCGCCAGCTCGCTCGCCGGGAGGATCTGGCGCAACTGGAGGTTGCGGGCCAGGCTGATCGCCGCCTGGACGGCACCGGCCACCACCAGCACCGCGCCGATCGCCCAGGTCCACGGCACCAGCGCGACCAGCACCCCGCAGCCGCAGGTGCCGGGCAGCAGCACCAGGCACTGGCGCCCGGGCCGCCCCGGCCAGTTCCGCATCCCGTACACGAACGCCCCCGCCGCCGACCCGAGCGAGAACCCGGCCAGCAACGGCCCCGCCCAGCCGAGCCCGATGGACCGCTGCTCCAGCAGCGCGGGCAGGATCAGCTCGGCGAGCGCCAGCATGGCCATGCTGGCCGCGCCCAGCACGTACACCGGCCACGCGCCGATCAGCAACCGCATCCGGGACCCGCCGCCGTGGCCGTCGGCGCCCTCCTCCGCCGCCCAGCCGGCCGGCAGCGCCCACAGCCCGGCGGCACCGCCGCCCATCAGCACGGCGGCCAGCATCATCGGCGCGTAGGGGGCCACCCCCAGCGCCAGCCCGGTGCTCAGGGCGGGCGACGCGGCCCAGATGCCGGACATCAGGATCGTCTCCAGGCTCATCGCCCGTGTGACCGCGCCCGGCGGGACCATGCCGGTCAGCAGGGCGCGCAGCCCACCGGCCGCCGCCGCCGGCCCCGCCCCGGCGAGGAACGCCAGTGCGCCGAGCACCACCGGACCGGAGCCGTGGGCGAGCCAGAGCCCCGCGAACGACGCGCCACCGACCGCGAGTCCGGCCGCCAGTTGCGGCCGGGCGCGCTCGGGGCGCAGCCGCGTACCGAACAGGGGCGCGCCGAGGATCTCGCCGATCACGTACACGGCGGCGAGGACGGCTCCGAGGGTGTAGCCGCCGGGCCGCTCGCGCACCAGGAACACCAGCGCCAGGGGCGCCATCGCCACCGGCAGCCGGGCGGCGAGGGCGACGAGGCACCAGGTCAGTACGGGCCGGGTGACGATCTCGCGATACGACATGTACCTGACCGTAACCGCGCCCCCGCACCCCCGGTCCACCGAAATACGGTCCCTCGACGAGGGTCCGCGACGGGGCCCACCACGGGGGCCCACGACGGGGGCCCACGACGGGGGTTACGCGAACACGAGCACGCCCCGCGCCGCCCGCCCGTGGTGGGCGTCGTCGGCCGCCTTGGCGAAGTCCTCGACCGGGTACGTCTGCGTCACCAGTTCGTCGAGCAGCAGCCGCCCCTCGCGGTAGAGCCCGGCGTAGAGCGGGATGTCGTGCTGCGGCCGTGAACTGCCGTACCGGCAGCCGAGCACCGACTTGTCGAGGAACATCGAGGCGGGCGGGAACGCCGCCTCGTCGGCGGGCGCGGTCATGCCGAGCAGGACGGCCTGCCCGTGCCGGTCGAGGAGGTCGATCGCCTTCCGTACGAGCCCGACGTGGCCCACGCACTCGAAGACGTGGTCGGCGCCGCCGGGCAGTACCTCGCGCACGGCGTCGGCGGAGGTGACGAAGTGCGTCGCCCCGAACCGCCGCGCGAGCGGCTCCTTGTCCGCCCGCACGTCGACGGCGACGATCGGTGAGGCACCGGCGAGGCGGGCGCCCTGGAGCACATTGAGCCCGATGCCGCCCGTGCCGATGACGACGACCGTCTCACCGCGCCCGACCTTCGCCCGGTTCAGCACGGCCCCGACCCCGGTGAGCACCCCGCAGCCGATGAGCGCGGCGGAGTCCAGCGGAATGCCGGAGGGGATCCGTACCGCCTGCACCGCGCGGACCAGCGTCCGTTCCGCGAAGACCGAGGTGGACGCGAACTGGTGGACCGGACGCCCGCCCCTCGTGAACGGTGTCCCCGGCCGCCCGATCGACCGCCGGCACATCGTCGGCCGCCCCCGGTCGCAGTCGGCGCACGTTCCGCAGTTCGCCAGCGTCGACAACGCCACATGGTCACCGGGCACCACATGTGTCACCCCCGCCCCCACCGCCTCCACGATCCCGGCGCCTTCGTGCCCGAGCACCACCGGCACCGGGAACGGGATCGTCCCGTCGATCACCGACAGGTCGCTGTGGCACAGCCCGGCCGCCGCGATCCGCACCAGCACCTCGCCCGGCCCCGGATCCCGTACGACCAGGTCGTCGACGACCCGCGCCCGTTCACCGTCGAAGAGAACACCTCTCATGACGACCCCTTGGCATCTCTCGGCAGGCCGAGCACCCGCTCGGCGATGATGTCGCGCTGGATCTCGTCCGAGCCGCCGTAGATGGTGTCGGCCCGGCTGAACAGGAACGCCCGCTGCACGTCGTCGAGTTCGTACGCGCCCGGCGACCACGCCCCCGGCCCGGTCACGCCCGCCGCGCCCCGCACGGCCATCGCCAGCTCGCCCAGCCGCTGGTGCCACCGCCCCCACAGCAGCTTGGCCACGCTCGGCGCACCCGCGCCGGCCGGACCGCCCAGGGTCCGCAGCGCGTTCCACCGCATCACCCGCAGTTCGGCCCACTGCCGCACGAGGGCGCCCTTCAGTACGGGGTCGGCGACCGCCCCGTTCTCCACGGCCAGCCGCAGCACCCGCGCCAGCTCCGCCTCGAACCCGATCTGCTGGACGAGCGTCGACACGCCCCGCTCGACCGCGAGCAGCCCCATGGCCACCCGCCAGCCGTCCCCTTCCCTCCCCACCACACCGACGGCCTCCGCCCCGTCGAAGAAGACCTCGTTGAACTCGCTCGTCCCGGTCATCTGCCGGATGGGCCGCACCTCGACCCTGCCCGGCTGGTCCATGGGCACCAGCAGGAACGACAACCCGTGGTGGCGCCGTGAGCCCGCCTCCGTCCTGGCCAGCACGAAGCACCAGTCGGCGTCCCGGGCGAGCGACGTCCAGATCTTCTGGCCGGTGACCCGGTGCACGCCGCCGTCCCGCTCGGCCCGCGTCCGCACCCCCGCCAGGTCCGATCCGGCACCCGGCTCGCTGTAGCCCTGGCACCACAGCTCCTCGCCGCGCGCGATACCGGGGAGGAACCGGTTCTTCTGCTCCTCGTCCCCGTACGCGAGCAGGGTCGGTGCGAGGAGCTTCTCCCCGATGTGCCCGACCCGGCCGGGCGCCCCCACGCGCGCGTACTCCTCGGCCCAGACGACCTGCTGGGTGAGCGTGGCGCGCCGGTTGCCGTAGCCCTCCGCCTCCCACCCGAGTCCGACCCAGCCGTCCGCCCCGAGCTGCCGCTCCCAGGCGCGCCCGCCCTCGCCCCAGGGGTGCGCCTCCAGCCACTCCCGCGCGACGGCCCGGAAGTCCTCGTCCTCGTCCCCGAACGCGAAGTCCATCACGGGCCTACGCGTTCGGGCGGGACGTGGCGGCCGCCGCCCGGGTCATCTCCTCCAGCCGCTCCAGCAGCGGCATGGGGTCGGTGCCGACCGTCCCGGGCAGGAAGTCGGCGATCCGCTCGGGCGTCCAGGGCTCCTCCGCGTACGCCGCCCGCAGCTCACGCGGCTGCGCCCACACGGCGATCTTGGGTCCGGCGATCGTGTAGACCTGGCCGGTGATCCTCTCGGCGCGGGCGCGGTCGGAGAGCAGGTAGACGACGAGCGCGGCGACGTCCTCCGGGTCGCCGATCTCCTTGAGCTCCATGGGCACGTTCGCGGACATGCGGGTACGGGCGACGGGCGCGACGGCGTTGGCGGTGACGCCGTACTTGTGCAGGCCGAGGGCGGCGCTGCGGACGAGCGAGATGATGCCGCCCTTGGCGGCCGCGTAGTTGGCCTGGGCGACGGAGCCCTGGTGGTTGCCGCTGGTGAAGCCGATCAGCGTCCCGGCGCCCTGCCGGCGCATCACCGCGGAGGCGGCGCGGAAGACGGTGAAGGTGCCCTTGAGGTGGGTGGCGAGGACAGGGTCCCACTCCTCCTCGGACATGTTGAAGAGCATCCGTTCGCGGAGGATGCCGGCGACGCACACGGCTCCGTCGATCCGGCCGTACTCGGCGAGCGCGGTGTCCACGACGCACTGTCCGCCCGCCATGGTGGAGATGTCGTCGGCGACGGCGACGGCCCGGCCGCCCGCCGCGACGATCTCCTTGACGACGGCCGCCGCGACCTCCGAGGCGGGCTCCGCGCCCGCGACCGACACGCCGTAGTCGTTGACGACGACCCCGGCCCCTTCGGCGGCGCAGGCGAGGGCGACGGCCCGCCCGATGCCCCGCCCGGCGCCGGTCACGGCGACGACCTTGCCCGCCAAGAAGTTCCCCATGCCCGGCCCCTTCCCGCACTTCCCATATCTGACGGTGCGTTAGATTCTACGGCCCGTCAGACATGCCAGCACAAGACCCGGGAGGGCCCCATGTCACTGCCGGCCGCGTTCCACGAGATCGCCAAGCGCGTCAACAACTGGGGACGCTGGGGGGAGGACGACGAGCGGGGCACCCTCAACCTGATCACCGACACCGTCGTACGGGAGGCCGCCGGGGCCGTACGCAGCGGTCTGCGCGTCCCACTGGCGCTCCCGCTGCACCAGGACGGGGTCCAGACGGGTCTCATCCCGGGCCGGGTCAACCCGCTGCACGCCATGGTGCAGGTCAACCAGGAGCTGTTCGGCCCGGGCACGGTCGCGACCAGCGACGACATCGTCACCATGGGGTTGCAGGCGGGCACCCACTGGGACGCGCTCACCCACGCCTCGCACTCGGGCCGGATCTACAACGGCCGGCCCGCCACCTCCATCACCCCGCACGGCCGCAGCGCGTTCAGCGGCATCGACAAGGCGCGGCACGTCGTCTCCCGGGGGGTCCTGCTCGACGTGGCCCGCGCCAAGGGTGTCGAGCGGCTGCCGGGCGACCACGCGGTGACGCCGGAAGACCTGGACGAGGCGGCGGAGTTCGGCGGGGTGAGCGTCCGGGCGGGCGACGTCGTGCTCGTACGGACGGGTCAGGTGCAGGTGTACCTCGCGGGCGACAAGCACGCGTACGGCTATCCGTCGCCGGGCCTGTCGGTCCGTACGCCCGAGTGGTTCCACGCCCGCGATGTGGCGGCGGTGGCCAACGACACGCTCACCTTCGAGGTCTTCCCGCCCGAGAGGGAAGACCTGTGGCTGCCGGTGCACGCACTGCACCTGGTGGAGATGGGGATGCTCCAGGGCCAGAACTGGAACCTGGAGGAGCTGTCCACAGCCTGTGCGCAGGAACGGCGGTACGCCTTCCTGCTGGCCGCGATGCCCGAACCCTTCGTGGGCGGCACGGGAACCCCGGTGGCCCCGGTCGCGGTCCTCTGACGCCGGGGCGCCCCGCGGTGCGCGCCCGGCTCCACGTTCCTCTTGGGTGGCGGCGCACTCATGCGCACCCCGAGCACGGCACGGCGGCCGCCACCCGGCTCCGGCGGGCTCACCCCGAGGGCCCTGACAGAGCCGCCGCCGAGCCGCGACCCGCACTCGTCGAGGGCGTCAAGCCCTCGGCGTCCCCTCGCCACGAATCGCTGCTCCAAGGGTGATCAGACGGACACCGCCCGTCAACACCTATTCAGGGATACATCCGTTATGCCCTATTTGTGACGGCGCACGACGGCGCATATCCTCCCGACTCACGCACCACCCCCGTCACTACCGGCGCGCCCCGGTCCACTTCGCACCAGATGCTCTTGCCGGCGCCTTCCCGCTGCCACCCCCACCGGTCGGCGAGCCCGTCGACCAGCTCCAGACCACGCCCGTTGGTGTCGTCGCCGTCGGCGTGCCGGGGGCGCGGGGGCCGGGCGCTGGTGTCGGCGACCTCCACCCGTACCGTCCCCGACTCCGCCACTCCCGCGCCGAAGAGCATCCGCAACACGGCCGGACAGCCGGTGTGCACCACGGCGTTGGTGACGAGTTCCGAAATGAGCAGCACCAGCGTCTCGGCCAGTGGCTCGTCATCCCCTATCCCTGAACCGGCGAGCCGTGACCGCGCCCATCTTCGGGCACGGCCGACCTCTGCCGGGTCGGGGCCGATCTCCAACTGCACCTGAAGCACCTGCACCGCTCACACCATCCGAACCGGCGGACACAACGCCTCGCGTCTCACAGCGACCACAGCCTTCACAGTCGTCACTGAACGTGATTTCCCTATGGGACAGCATGGTTGACGTACAGTCACCGCAACAAGCGCTTCGGGCATATTCCAGCGCGAAGGAGTACGGGTGATGCATACTGTGCGACGCACGCTGCGGGTAGTCGAACAGGGTGGCGCACCACCCCACCGAGGGGCACGAACGGCGGGCACTCCCGGGCGCGGAGCCGCCGCAGGGGCACCACCGGGACGCACCGTACTCCGAACCACTCGCACCCCACGGAGAGTACCGGAGGCGGGCCCCGACTCCGGGCCGTAGCGGGTCTCCGGAACACAACAACCCGATATCAACGCTCCGTGACCGCCTCACCCGAAGGGCTGCCTCCGGGGGGACGGAGCGCCGCCGCGCACCTCTCCTCGGCCTCGGCCGTCCCCATCCACCGCCGCGCCCGCACCCACGCCCGCTTGAGGTGCAGGTGCACATCGGCCTCCCAGGTGAAGCCCATCCCGCCGTACACCTGGAGGCAGTCCCGGGCGCCGCGCACCGCCGCCTCGTCGGCCAGCAGCTTGGCGGCGGCGATGTCCACCGGGTCGGCGGTGACGGCGGCCGCGTACACCGCGCCGCGCGCCACCTCCACGCGCACCAGCATCTCCGCGCACAGGTGGGCCACCGCCTGGAAGGCGCCGACGGGGCGGCCGAACTGCTCGCGCTCGCGCGCGTACCGTGCCGCCATCTCCGTCGTACGGCCCGCGCTGCCGAGCTGCTCGGCGGCGGTGAGCAGCACGGCGACCGGGTCACCGTACGCGGCCCCGTCCGGTACCCGGTGCAGCGGCGTCAGGGGGTCGGCCGAGCGCACCGGCCGGGCCCCGCGCGCGCTTGAGCCCTGTACGGCGTCGGCGGCGTCCAGCCACTCCACCAGCGGCCCGTCCACGGCGGTGACGACCACGTCCCCCTCCGCCGCGCCCGCCACGTGCCCGGCCGCCAGGTGGGTGGCGACCAGCGGGCCGGGCAGCAGCACCCGCCCGGCCTCCTCGAAGGCCAGTACCGCCTCCGGCAGTCCGAGCCCGGCCCCGCCGTCCTCCTCCGGCAGCCGCAGCGCGAAGAACCCGGCCGCCCCCAGCTCCCGCCACAGGGCCCGGTCCAGTACGCCCGTGTCCACGGCCTTCCGCAGCGCGTCCCGCCCGAACCGCCCCTCCAGCAGCCCCCGCACGCCCCGCCGCAACGCCCGCCGGTCGTCGTCGAGTCGGAAATCCACGGTCACCGTCCCTTGGGCAGGCCGAGGATCCGCTCGGCGACGATGGAGCGCTGGATCTGCGAGGTCCCGGCGGCGATGGTGTACGAGAGCGACGACAGCCGGTCGTGGACCCACTCCCGGTCCAGGTCCAGCGCGTCGGCGCCCAGCACCTCGGCGGCCGTGTCGTACAGCTCCTGGCGGGCGTGCGAGTACCGCAGCTTGAACACCGATCCGCCCACCCCGGGTGCCGAGCCGGTCGCCTCCGCCTCGCTCACGTTCCACTGGATCAGCCGCCACAGGGCACGGAACTCGGCGTTGAGCCTCCCCAGTCGGCGCCGCAGCACGGGGTCGTCCCAGCGGCCGTTCTCGCGTGCCTCGCGCGCCAGTTCGCCGAGCACCCGCTGGCAGGCCACCACCTCACCGACGAACGCCGTACCGCGCTCGTACGACAGGGTGACCATGGTGACCCGCCAGCCGTCGTTCTCCTCGCCCACCCGGTTGGCGGTGGGCACGGGGACCTCGTCCAGGAACAGTTCGGCGAACTCCGCCGTCCCGGCGAGCGTGCGCAGCGGCCGGACGGTGACGCCGGGGGCGTCCATGGGCATGGCCAGCCAGGTGATGCCCCGGTGCCTGGGCGCGTCGGGGTCGGTGCGCACGAGCAGTTCGCACCAGTCGGCGACCTCGGCGTGGGAGGTCCACGTCTTGGAGCCGCTGACCAGGTACCGGTCACCGTCCCGGACCGCGCGGGTCCGCAAGGAGGCGAGGTCGGAGCCCGCGTCCGGTTCGCTGAAGCCCTGGCACCACACGTCCTCGCCCCTGAGGATCGGCGGCAGCCACCGCTCGCGCTGCTCGGCGGTGCCCTCGGCCGCGATGGTCGGCCCCGCGTGCAGCAGCCCGACGAAGTTGGCGCCCGCATAGGGCGCGCCGGCCAGCTCGGTCTCCTCCAGGAAGACCAGCCGCAAGGTGGGGGACGCCGCCCAGTGCAGGTCGCCGTACCCGGCGTCGTACAGCGTGCGCTGCCAGGCGGTGTCGTAGGCGCGGCGTCCCGGCCAGTCGGCGGGGTCGGGTTTCGGCGGCAGGCCGGGCAGCACGGCCGCGAGCCACTCCCGCAGCCGTGCCCGGAAGCGCTCTTCCTCCTCCGTGTACGCCAGGTCCATCAGACGAGGTCCAGGCCGAGCATCCGGATGGCGTTGCCGCGCATCAGCTTGTGGACGGTCTCGTCGTCCAGTCCCTTGACGTGGTCGAGGGCGACCTCCTTGGTGTGCGGGAAGGTGGAGTCGACGTGCGGGTAGTCCGTCTCGAAGGTGGCGTTGTCGCGGCCCACCACGTCCAGGGACGCGATGCCGTGCTTGTCGCGGAAGAAGCAGCAGAAGATCTGCCGGTAGTAGTACGTGGAAGGGGGCTCGGGGACCAGATCGCGGACACCGCCCCAGGCACGGTGCTCCTCCCATACGTCGTCGGCCCGCTCCAGCGCGTAGGGGATCCAGCCCATCTGCCCCTCGCTGTAGGCGAGTTTGAGCGCCGGAAACCTCACGAGGACGCCGGAGAACAGGAAGTCCGTCATCGAGGCCATGGCGTTGTTGAAGGACAGCGACGCCTGGACCGCGGGCGGGGCGTCGGGGGACGCGGCCGGCATCTGCGAGGAGGACCCGATGTGCATGTTGACGACCGTCCCGGTCTCCTCGCACACGGCGAAGAAGGGGTCCCAGTAGCCGGAGTGGATGGACGGCAGCCCGAGGCAGGTGGGGATCTCGCTGAAGGTGACCGCGCGTACGCCCCGGGCCGCGTTGCGGCGGATCTCGGCGACCGCGAGGCCGATGTCCCAGAGCGGGATCAGGCACAGCGGGATCAGCCGCCCGCCGCTGTCGCCGCACCACTCCTCCACCATCCAGTCGTTGTAGGCGCGGACGCAGGCCAGGGCGACCTCCTTGTCCTTCGCCTCGGCGAAGGTCTGTCCGCAGAAGCGGGGGAAGGTGGGGAAGCACAGGGAGCCCTCGACGTGGTTGAGGTCCATGTCCTTGAGCCGTTCGACCGGGTCCCAGCAGCCGCGCCGCATCTCCTGCCGGGTGATGCCTTCGAGGGTCATCTCGTCGCGGTCGAAGCCGACGGCGGCGATGTTGCGCTTGTACGGGAACTTCAGGTCCTCGTAGATCCACCAGTCGGTGGGCGGGCCGTCCGGGTCCATGGTGATCCGGTACTTCCCGCCGACGTACGCCAGCTCGCCGATCCCGGCGGTCAGCGGCTTGGGGCCGCGGTCGCGGTACTTGGCCGGGAGCCAGGTCTCGAAGAGGTGCGCCGGCTCGATGACATGGTCGTCGACGCTGATGATCCGAGGCAGTTCCGTCATGACGCCTCCGTTTTCTGACGCTCCGTCAGCTCTATGGGACGCAGGCTAGCCCCGCACCCCTGGACCGACAAGGCGCACCGCCCTACGCTCCCCCCAGCAATCTGACGTTCCGTCAGTTAAGGAGGAGCGAACCGTGACGGACACCGCGCACGCCCTGGGCGCCTCGCGCACCCTGTGGGAGCTCGTCGACCGCCGCGCCCGCCTCACCCCCGACCGGCCCGCCCTCCTCCAGGACGACCGCACCCTCACCTTCGGCGCCCTGCGCGACCGCGCCGAGCGGACCGCGGCCGGGCTGTGGGACAGGGGCGTACGGCCCGGCACCGTCGTCGCCTGGCAACTGCCCACCCGTATCGAAACCGTCGTCCTGACCGTCGCCCTGGCGCGCCTCGGCGCCGTGCAGTCCCCGGTCATCCCGTTCTACCGGGACCGGGAAGTGGGTTTCGCACTGCGCGAGTCCACGGCGGACTTCTTCGCCGTACCGGGCACATGGCGCGGCCACGACCACACCGCCATGGCGCACCGCCTCGGCGCGCACGGCGTCTTCGAGGCGTACGAGACCCTCCCCGACGCCGACCCGGCGACGCTGCCCGTCCCGCCGCCCGCCTCGGGGACGGACGTACGCTGGATCTACTGGACGTCCGGTACGACGTCCGACCCCAAAGGCGTCCTGCACACCGACCGTTCCCTGATCGCGGGCGGTTCCTGCCTCGCCCACGCCCTGCGCCTCACCCCGGACGACGTCGGGTCGATCGCCTTCCCCTTCGCGCACGTAGGCGGCCTGGACTACCTCGTGATGGTCCTGCTGTACGGCTTCCCGGCCGTCCTCTTCGAGACGTTCGCCCTGCCGGACGCCCTGGAGACCTACCGCGCGCACGGCGTGACCACGGCCGGCGGCTCCACCGCCTTCTACGCGATGTTCCTCGCCGAACAGCGCAAACAGCCGGGGAGCAAGCTCATCCCCACGCTGCGGCTGCTCGCGGGCGGCGGCGCGCCCAAGCCGCCGGAGCTCTACCACGAGGTCGTCCAGGAGATGGGCTGCCGCCTCACCCACGGCTACGGCATGACCGAGGTCCCGATGATCACGATGGGGTCCCCGGACGACACCGACGAGAACCTCGCCGGCACGGAGGGACGCCCGCCGGAGGGGATGGAGATACGGATCGTCGACGGCGAGGTGCGGCTGCGCGGCGAGGCGGTGTGCCGGGGCTATCTGGACCCGGCGCAGACCGCCGAGGCGTTCGACGACGACGGCTTCCTCAGGACCGGGGACCTGGGGCACCTCACGGACTCCGGGCACCTGGTGCTCACCGGACGTGTCAAGGACGTCATCATCCGCAAGGGCGAGAACATTTCGGCCAAGGAGATCGAGGACCTGCTGCACCGGCACCCCTCGGTCCGGGACGCGGCCGTGATCGGGCTGCCGGACCCGGAACGCGGGGAACGGGTGTGCGCGGTCGTCGAGGCCACCGGTGAGCTGACGCTCGGCGCCCTCACCGCGTTCCTGCGCGGCGAGGGCCTGGCGGTGCACAAACTGCCGGAGCGACTGGAGGTCGTGGACGCCCTGCCCCGCAACGACACCTTGCGCAAGGTGCTCAAGTACCGGCTGCGCGAGCGCTACTCCGGTACGTGAGGATCACGGCTCCTGGGTCATGAAGTACCGGGCGAAGGCCGTGACGGCCTCCTCCTCGTCGATCAGCCCGCTGCGGTCGAGGTCCAGCGACTCGGCCGCGAGCGCGGCGGTGTGCGACTCGACACCCAGCACCCGCAGGGCCCGCTCCACCTCCGCCGTCCCGGCCTTGCCGTCACCGTCCTTGTCGGCCACGTCGAGCAGGGCGCGCACGAAGGGACGGGCGATCTCGGCGAACCGGTCCGGGTTGTCGCGCAGCCGCTTCACGGCGCCGCTGACGAACTCGCCCCGGGTCACCCGCTGGTCGCCGTCGACGTCCGCGATCCCGGCCATGCCCTGCCAGAAGGCCTCCGCGCCGCTCGCCAGCGCCTGCCCCTTGGCCGAACGGAACGACGTTCCGAACTCCTCCAGCAGCCGGCCGGCCGCGGTCGTGAAGTCCTCACGGGAGATATAGCCGTTGCCGTCCTGGTCGAAGGCGTCGAACCGGGAGGCGATCCGGCGCTGGTACAACTCCTCTGCGTCCATGCCGGGAGCGTACGACGCGAAGAGGTCGCCGTCACGCCGAGAGCTGCTCGTCCTCCTCGCCGGTGGCAGAGGCGACGTCCGCGTACACCGCGAACAGCCGCCGTACGCCGAGGGCCGCCAGGACCCGGTTGACGTGCGAGCCCTCGACGGCGCCCTGGGCGGGGAGTATCAGCCGCAGCCTGCCCCGGCAGGAGTGCAGCAGCCGGCGGGAGGCGATCAGCACGCCGACGCCGCTGGAGTCGCAGAACAGCACCTGGGACAGGTCGAGGACGACGTCGTGCCTGCCCTCCGCGACCGCGTCGTGCACACACCTGCGGACAACGGGTGAGGAGACCAGGTCGAGTTCCCCCTGGACGCTGAGCACGGTCCAGGCGCCGTGCTCGGCTTCGTCCACCGTGAGCGTCACACGCCTACCCTTCGCCGATCCACCGGGGCCACCGAACCGGAAGCGATGCTTCCTTTGGGCGGCTGCTGCCCCGTCGTCCCCCCATGAAACACGATGCACCCGTAGTGACGACTTCCTTACCATCCGGGACCGGCACGAGGGGCACTTGGCACAAAGAGGGGCGCGTTGTCGGTGGGGCGCATTACATTCGACAGGAGTCGGGTCGGGAGGGCTCCGAATGGCGAAGGACACACCACCGCGCTGGGACCGCAAGATGCAGCAGCGACTGGCGCGCGGCGAGGCGGCCGCCCTCGGCGAGCTGTACGACCGGTTCGCCTCCCTCGTGCACAACACGGCGCACCGCGTCCTGGACGACGAGTCGGCCGCCGACCAGGTCACCCGTGAGGTCTTCGGGTACGTATGGGAGAACCCGGACGCCTACGACCCCAGGCGCGAGGGCTCCATGCGCTCCTGGATAGCGAAGCTGACCCGCCGCCAGGCCGTGCACCGGCTGCGCCAGGCGGAGGCCAAGGCGTTCGCGGAGCGGGGCGGCGGCTCCACCGAGGAGCTGGAGCAGAAGGTGCGGCGCGCGGCCGTGTCCGCCCGCGCGGACTTCATCGTCCAGTCCATGCCCGCGCCACTGCGCGCCGCACTGGAACTGGCCTATTTCCAGCGCCGGGACTACCGTCAGACCGCCGCGGACCTGGGCGTGACCGAGGACGAGGCGCGGCGCCGGCTGCGGCTCGGGCTCCAGCTGCTGGCCACCGCGAACAGCCGGCCACTGGACGGGCGGGCGCTGTGACCGGGCCGCTGGACGGCGGTGGCCACGACGACGGCCAGGAGGAGGTGGGCGGCGTGCCGCGCATACCGTCCCCGAGACGGGCCGCCGACGACTACGAGGCGCTGCCCGCGGCCGAGGGCGCGCCGCCGCCCCTGCCGCACAAGGTCCTCCAGTCGCTGCTGGGCGCCTGGGCGCTGTCCGCCTGCTCGCCCGAGGAGACGACCGCCGTCGAGGAGCACCTGACCGAGTGCGCCCCGTGCGCGGAGGAGGCCCTGCGGCTGCGCGACGCGGTCGGGCTGCTGCACCACGAGCGCGACCTGGACCTCGACCCGCTGCTGCGCTCCCGGGTACTGGAGAACTGCCTGGGCCGCCGCCCCGCGCGGATCCCCGTGCCCGAGTGGGCCGGGCCGTACGACGCGGAGACCGCCCGGCTGGACGCGCTGCTGCGGGACATCGGCGACTCCGAGTGGCACGCGCCGGTGCGGCTCAGGTGGTTCGAGCGCGGCCGGTCGGTCAGCCGCCGGACCACCGTCGCGGGGGTGATCGGCCACCTCCAGGCGGTCGACAGCCTCGTCGCGACGGCGATCGGCCTGGACGACTCGCTGTCGCCGAAGACGCCGGCCGAGCGCACCGAGGCGTACTGGCAGGGCGCGCACCACCCGCCCACCAGAGCGGTCCGCGAACCGTGGCGCGACCAGGCGCACACCCTGATCCGCACGGTGTCCTTCGCGGGCCGCGGCGTATCCGAACTGTCCGTGTCGTACGGCGACTTCTCCCTGCCGCTGCGCGACGCGCTGCTCGACCGCGCCTTCGAATGCTGGGTGCACGCGGACGACATCGCCAACGCCGTCGACTACCCGTACGAGCCGCCCAGCGGCGCCCACCTGCACTGCATGATCGACCTGGCGGCCCGCTTACTGCCGACCGCCCTCGCCGACCGCCGCCGCGCGGGCCTCGCCGCCCCGGCCCGCCACCTCGTGACGGCCGGCGCGCCGGGCCGCTCGCTCCACCTGGAGGTGGAGGGCTCGGGCGGCGGCGACTGGTACATCGCCCTGGACTCCCCCGCGGCCATCGGCTCGCCGGACCGCAAGGTCGCCCAGGTCGCCCTGGACGGAGTGGAGTTCTGCCAGCTGGTGGCGGGCCACATCGCCCCGGAGGAAGCCGCCGCGGGCCAGGACGGCGACCGCGAGGCCATCCGCGACGTCCTGTTCGCCGCGGCCTCCCTGAGCCGCCTGTAGTCCCGGTCCCCCGGGGGCTGTCGTTACGCGGGGGCTGACGCCCCCACACCCCGGGGGCGGGGCGGTTTCGCGGGGCTCGCGCCCCCACGCCCCGGTGCGGCAGCTTCGCGCCGCGGGCGGGGGCACACCGGATCCCGTGGTGGGCATTCGTCCCGCTTGGGGGTCCCCCCAGGACGCAGTCCTAGGGAGAGGGACGGGTGGGTACAACGGGCCGGGTCAGTGCCGCTTCCCACCGCGCGCGTACACCGTTGTGGGCATTCGTCCCGCCTGGGGCGGGACGGGTGGGCACAACGGGGCGGGGCGGTGCCCCTGCGGGGTTGCCACCTGGGGCGTCGAGGCTCCCGGGCCGCGGCAGCTCCGCGCCGCAAGGGCGGTGCCCTCAGGGCGACCGGACCGGACGGGCACCCTCGGGTGGGCCCCGGGGGGCCGGGGTTCGTGGGGGCGGGAGCCCTTACGTGAAGACGACCGTGCGGCGGCCGTTGAGGAGGATGCGGCGTTCCGCGTGCCACTTGACCGCACGGGCCAGCGCCTGGCACTCGACGTCGCGGCCGACGGCGACCAGCTGCTCCGGGGTGACCTCGTGGCCGACCCGCTCGACCTCCTGCTCGATGATCGGGCCCTCGTCGAGGTCGGCCGTCACATAGTGGGCCGTCGCGCCGATCAGCTTCACGCCCCGCGCGTGCGCCTGGTGGTAGGGCTTGGCGCCCTTGAAGCTCGGCAGGAACGAGTGGTGGATGTTGATGACCTTGCCGCTCAACTGCTTGCACAGGTCGTCCGACAGGACCTGCATGTAGCGGGCCAGCACCACCAGCTCGACGTTCTCCGCGCGCACCAGCTCCAGCAGCTCGGCCTCCGCCTGCGGCTTGGTGTCCTTGGTGACCGGAATGTGGTGGAACGGGACGTCGTACGAGGCGACCAGCTCGGCGAAGTCGGTGTGGTTGGAGACGACCGCCACGATGTCGACCGGCAGCGCGCCGATCCGGGTGCGGAACAGCAGGTCGTTCAGGCAGTGGCCGAACTTCGACACCATCAGCACGACCCGCATGCGCTCATCGGCGCGGTGGATCTGCCAGTCCATCTCGAAGGAGTCCCCGACGGCCGCGAAGCTCGCGCGCAGCTTGTCCACCGTGACCGGAGCCTCGGCCGAGAAGTGGACCCGCATGAAGAACAGGCCGGTGTCCCGGTCCCCGAACTGCTGACTGTCCTCGATGTTGCAGCCGGTGATGAAGAGGTAACTCGAAACGGCGTGCACGATGCCCTGCTTGTCCGGGCAGGAGAGCGTGAGGACGTACTGGTCGGTCATCCTGGCAGGATGCCACATCCGCGCGGGGCGTCCCGACGGCGGTCCGTCACGCGGACCTCGTCATGATCCGCAGCACGTCCAGCGAGCGCGGCGGCGCGTCCGGGTCCTCGCCGTCGTTGACGGCCAGCCGTACGTGCGCCTCACGGGCCGCCCGTACCGCCTCCGGCCAGCCGTGGTGGCCCATGTAGGCGGAGACGGGGGCGTCCGGGCCGACCTGATGCATGATCCGCAGCACCCGCAGGACCGCGACGTCGACCAGGGCGGCCTCGCCCGAGTCCCGGAATATGGTCCCCACGTACTTCTCGGCCGACCAGTTGTCCAGCCAGGTGTCCTCGACCAGCCGGTAGACGGCGTCGGTGACGTCCCCGTACCCCTCCAGGCCCGCCAGCCAGCACTCCTGGTGGAAGACGGGGTCGGAGAGCATGTGCAGCGCCGAGCGCACGTTGGCGCGCCAGCGCCACCACGGGATGTCTGTGAGCGGCATGCCGCCCATGGTGAAGGAGCGACGGCCGCGACGGGAAGAGTTCACGGAAGCTGACACGTTTCGATCGTACGTTCCCCAGAAGAGCACGGGGACGGGCCCCCGCAATTCACCTCGACGTCACTCAGCGTTGAACCGACCTCACTCCCGCGTTACCCATGAGGCGGAATTGTGCATGACCATGACCGGTAACGGCAGGCGACGCTCCACCTCCACCCTCTCCCGCATCAGGGCTGCGGCGGCAGTCGGCTCGGCGTGCCTCCTGGCCGGGTGCGGGGTCCTCCCTGGAGTCACGGGGGGCTCCAGGGAGCCCATCACCGTCATGACCTGGGCACCCGAGGGCACCCTGGCGACCAATATGCCCGGCATGCCCGCCATGGGGCAGGCCTATGCCCGCTGGATCAACTCCCGGGGCGGTGTCAACGGCCGCGAACTGCGGGTGCTCACCTGCAACGTGGGCAACGATGCCGCGACAGCCGCCGCGTGCGCCCGGAGCGCGGTCCAGGAGGGCGTGGTCGCGGTCGTCGGCTCGTACAGCCAGCACGGCCGCGCCTTCATGTCCCCGCTGGAGGCCGCGGGCATCCCGTACATCGGTGGCTACGGCATCACGGACGACGAGTTCAGGAGCTCGGTCTCCTACCCGGTCAACGGCGGCCAGGCCGCGCTGCTGGCCGGCAACGGCATCCAGCTCGCGGACGCGTGCGACCGCGTCTCCCTCGTCCGGCCCGACTCGGTCACCGGCGCCGACCTGCCCTACATCCTCAACGCGGGCCTCGCCCAAGGGCACCACCGGACCGCGGCCGACATCCCGGCCGCCGACGACGCCGGCGAGTACACCGACGAGGCCCGGCAGTCCCGCGACCAGGCCGGCGCCGACGGCGACGGCGGCTGCGTCACCGCCGCGCTCGGGGAGCACACCGCGAACTTCTTCGACTCCTTCCGCCGGCTCCCGCCCGACGGCCGGGACATCGAGGTCTCCTCGGTCCTCGGCAGCGTCGACCAGCCGCTCATCGACCGCACCGGCGGGGCGAACGGCCCCTTCGAAGGGGCCTACATCACCGGCTGGTACCCGGAGGCGGGCGACGAGCGCTGGAACACGATGAAGCAGGTCCTCCAGGAGCACGCCTTCGCCGACAACCGGATCGACCCGGCCGACGCGGGCGTGCAGACGACCTGGATCGCGTACACCGTCCTCACGAAGGTCGTCGAGTCCCTCGGGGACGAGGAGATCACCCCGGGCCTGATCGGCCACGCGCTCACCCGCGGGGCACGGGTGGACACCGGGGGCCTCACCCCGCCGCTGCGCTGGCGCTACGAGGACATGCTCGGCACCCCCCGCACGCCGCGGATAGTGAACCACCAGGTCACGTTCCAAGTCGTGCGCAAGGGACGGCTGGTGGCGCAGAAGGAAGGCTTCGTGGACGTCGGCCCGACGCTCCGCCAGGCCGCCGCCCACTAGCCGGTCACCAGCCGGTCACAGCTGGGCCGGCTGGCGCGGGGTCAGGCCGTACGTGGCCGCGATGCCGTTCCAGAGGGCGGAGGCCTGCGTCTTCGCGGCCGTCGCCTCACCGCTGGCCCGGTTGCCCTGGGCGAACTCGCCGGTGCTGCGCGCCTTGCCGCCCTTGCAGCCCTTCTTGCCCTTGACCTCGGCCGCCCAGGCCGCGTAGTGGTCGTCGGCGGAGGCGGACGCCTGCCAGGCCTTGGTCAGCGCGGCGCTCAGCGCGGCGTGGTTCGGGAGCTTGTCGACGGTCAGGCCCTGGAGCCGGGTCACCAGGTCACGGCGCTGCCCGGCGGCACCGCGCAGGTCGGTCGCGGCCTGGTCGAGACCCTGGCACTTCTTGATGTTCTCGACGGACCGGATCACCGTGTCACGGCTGTTGTTGCTGTCCGCGAGGAGCTTGTCGAGAGCCTCCGCCTGCGCCCTGGCCGGGTCGGGGGCGGCCTGCGAAGCGCCCGCGCCGGGCGTCGGGGAACTGGCGGCGGCGACACCGGCCTTGTCGGCCGGCGCCTTCTTGTCGTCCTCACCGCCGCTGAGGAGAGCGCCGGCACCGAGCCCCAGGACGGCGCAGCCGACGACGACCGCGGCGATCAGCGGCAGCTTCGACGACCGGCGCGGCGCGGGCTCCTGGTACGCATCCTGGTACTGCTGCGCGGGCTGCGGTGCCTGGGGCGCCTGGTACGGCCCACGGGCCTGCTGGTACGGCGCCTGGGCCCCGACCGGGGGCATGTGCTGCGTCGCCGCCGCGTCGTCGCGGAACAGGCTGTCGAACTCCGCGGGGGGCTGCCGGTCGCCGGGCGCTCCGGGACGTATCCCGTAGGGCGCGCCGGACGGCTGGGGCGGGACGGGCGCGATGTACTGCGTGGCGTCGGCGTCCTGGGCCGCCGGCCGGGTACCGAGGAACTGCGTCGACTCGGCCGGGCTCTCGGCGGGCGCGGGCATCGGCATGGGCATCGGCCCGGCGCCCGGTGCCGCGACCGGCGGGAGGTACTGGGTGGCGTCCGCGTCGGCGGCCCCCGGCGGGACCTCGGGCGGCAGCGGCTGGGCCACGGTCCCGTACGCCTGCCCCTGCGGGTACTGCGGCTGGTGCTGCTGGTGCTGCTGGTACGCCCCGGGCTGCTGGTCGTACGTCCCCGGCTGCTGCGGCGGCAGGGGCTGCTCCCGGCCGTCCGGCGGACCCCATTGGCCGCCCCACGGCCGGCCCTCGGCCGGCCCGGCGGCGGCCGCGCCCCAGGTCTCACCGCCCTCGGCGGGCAGCACGACACCCTCGTGCGCGGGCCGCGCCGCCGGAAGGTGCGGCTCCTGACCCTGTCCGCTCTGCGTCACCGGGACTCCTACGTGTGAACGGGTAAACCTGTAAACCTACGGAAGCGTCGGCTCACGCTACCGGGTGACACAGAGCCCGCGCACACGTGTGTGGCGGCAGTAACAAGAACCTCCCTCACGACGCTGTTAAGGCGGCGCCCCGGCCGCCCCGCCGCGCGCCCGCCGCGCCCTACGCGGCCTGGAGCTCCAGCCGCGCACCGAACTCGCGGACCGCGGGCTCGTCCGCGTACGGCTCCAGACGCTGCTGAAGGTCTTCCAGGTACTCGGCGCCCCTCGACGACCGCAGCGTGCCGAGCAGTTCGGCCGCGCGCGTGCCCGTGTGGCAGGCGGCCTCCACCTCCCGCTGCTGGACCTGCGCCGTGGCCAGCAGGACCAGGCCGATCGCCCGCCGCCGGGCCCGCGCCTCGGGGTGGCCGTCCAGCGCCTCGTTCGCCGCCCGCGCCGCGTCCTCCGGCCGCCCCAGGTCCCGGTAGCAGTGGGCCAGTTCGTCGGCCAGGTACGCCCGGTCGAAGTGGGCGATCCACGCCGGGTCGTCCCCCGACCCCGGCTCGCTCCGGTCCATCGCGGCCACCGCCCGCGCCGCCACCTCCTGGCAGGTGCGCACATCGCCGAGCAGGGCGTGCCCGCGCGCCTCGGCCGCCAGGAACATCGCCTCCGCCCGCGGCGGAACGTGCCCCCGCGCCCCCTCCTGCGCCGCCCGCGCCAGCTGGGCGATCTCCCGCGGGTTTCCCAGCTGGGCCGCCAGGTGGCTCATGGACGCGGCCAGCACGTACCCGCCGTACCCGCGGTCCCCGGCCGCCTGCGCGAGCCGCAGCGCCTGGATGTAGTACCGCTGCGCCAGACCGGGCTGCCCGGTGTCCACCGCCATGTACCCGGCGAGCTCCGTCAACCGCGCGACCGCCGCGAACAGTTGCCGGCCCACGGCGTCCCGGTACGACCCGGACAGCAGCCCCGACACCACGCTGTTCAGGTAGTGCACCACCACGGGCCGCACGTGCCCGCTGCCGAACCGGTGGTCCAGCTCCACCAGCGCGGCCGTCATCGCCCGTACCGCCTCGACGTCCGCCGTCCCGACCCGCGCCCCGGCCTGCCGGCCCACCTGCGGGTCGGCGGCCGTGATCAGCCAGTCCCGGCTGGGCTCCACCAGCGCGGAGGCGGCCACCGTCGAGCCGG
This sequence comes from Streptomyces sp. NPDC000229, assembly GCF_040300825.1. NCBI lineage: Bacteria > Bacillati > Actinomycetota > Actinomycetes > Kitasatosporales > Streptomycetaceae > Streptomyces > Streptomyces sp. NPDC000229. The sequence goes on along the minus strand of NZ_JBEPEL010000017.1, from coordinate 56,271 downwards.
TCAGGAAATCCCGCCGGCCCACGTCGCTGCGCCACAGCTCGCAGACCTGCTCGATGGCGCCGAACACGGTCGGCGAGAACTGCAGGCCCACGCCGGACGCCAGGTTCTTGCCGTTGGCCATGCCGATCTCGTCGATCGTCACCGTGCGCCCCAGCTTGCGGCCGAGGGCCTCGGCGATGATCCCGGGGGCCCGCCCGCGCGGCTGCTGGCCGCGCAGCCAGCGCGCCACCGACGTCTTGTCGTACCGCAGATCGAGCCCGCGCTCCTGCCCGACCATGTTGACGCGGCGGGCGAGCCCGGCGTTCGAGCACCCTGCCTCCTGGATGAGAGCCTGCAGCCGTTCGTTCGGCTGACGGGCGACGAGCGGCCTCGCTGCCATGACTACCCCCTGTTGCCGCGGTGATCAGTCCCGCTGATCACTGCCCGGCTGATATACGGAGAATGCAGAAGTTGACCTGCGAATACTGACGAAAGCAATGAAGCGCGAAGAAGGGCACGCACAGTTACGGAAGTGGGCGGAAGGCAGGGGAAGGGCGGGTCGTGCCCCAAGTGCCGCCGAAGGCCCATACATCACGCAATAGCGGGAGAGCTGTCACCTCCTCCGACTGTGGCTACCCGCCCGCCGCTCCCGGTCCCCATGCGCGCCCCCGTCCGTGCATCCATGCGCCCCGGATGGCGAATCGATGCTCCTCGGCCTCCCTTCCCGCGCCCCGTAACCCCGGATGGGGTGGGGAGTTGAGTTGTTTCGTGGAAGAGACCATCGGAGTCACGGAAGCGGCACAGATCCCCAAGCAGCGAGGCGAGCAGCTGCTGGACAGCGCCGTGCGGTATGCGGAAGAGCGGCACTGGGACGTGTTCCCCGGCACCTGGCTGGAGGCGGTCGACGGCACGGAACGGTGCTCGTGCGGCGACACCGCGTGCCCCGCGGCGGGGGCGCACCCGGCCCGGCCGGACTGGGCGACGCAGGCGACGGGCAGCGCCGTGGTGGCGCGCCGGCTGTGGGGGAAGCAGCCGCGGGCGTCGATCCTGCTGCCGACGGGCCGTACCTTCGACGCCCTGGACGTCCCGGAGTCGGCGGGTTTCCTGGCGCTGGCGCGGATGGAGCGGATGGACCTGACGCTCGGCCCGGTCACCTGCACCCCGGACCGCCGGATGATGTTCTTCGTCCTGCCGGGGGCCGCCGCCAAGGTGCCGGACCTGGTGCGCAAGCTCGGCTGGTCGCCGAGCGGGATCGACCTGGTGGCGCGGGGCGAGGGCCAGTACGTGGCGGCGCCGCCCACCCGGGTGGGCGGGCACGGCGCGGTGCAGTGGGCGCGCCGGCCCACTCCGGCGAACCGCTGGCTGCCCGACGTCGAGGAACTGATCTGCCCCTTGGCGTACGCGTGCGCCCGGGAGGCCGCCGATGCCCGGTCCCGGCAGGGCTGACCGCGCCCGGCTGCCGGTCTCGCCCCCTGTCCGCGTCCCGGCGCGTACGTAGGCTGGCCCCGTATCGCCGGGGACCTACGGGAGGCAATGACCATGCCGGACCAGGTGGAGGACGGGCTCGCACCCGCTGTGCGGGTCGAGGGGTTGTGGAAGCGGTTCGGCGAGCAGATCGCCGTCGCCGGGATCGATCTGGCGCTTCCGGCGGGGCGGTTCATCGGGCTGGTGGGCCCGAACGGGGCGGGCAAGACGACGACCTTGTCGATGGTGACGGGGCTGCTGCGGCCCGACCAGGGGCGGGTCGAGGTGGTGGGGCACGACGTGTGGCGCGATCCGGCGGCGGTGAAGGCCCGGATCGGGGTCCTGCCGGAGGGGCTGCGGCTGTTCGAGCGGCTGTCGGGACGGGAACTCCTCGCGTACACCGGGCGGCTGCGGGGGCTGCCCGGGGACGAGGTCGACAAGCGGGCGGCCCAGCTGCTGGACGTGCTGGACCTGGCGGGGGCGCAGCACAAGCTGGTCGTCGACTACTCGACCGGTATGCGCAAGAAGATCGGGCTCGCGGCGGCGCTGCTGCACAACCCCGACGTGCTGTTCCTGGACGAGCCCTTCGAGGGCGTGGACCCGGTGTCGGCGCAGTCGATCCGCGGGGTGCTGGAGCGGTACACGGCGTCGGGTGCGACGGTGGTGTTCTCCAGCCATGTGATGGAGCTGGTGGAGTCACTGTGCGACTGGGTCGCCGTGATGGCGGGGGGCCGGATCCGGGCGCAGGGCACGCTGGCCGAGGTGCGTGGCGAAGCGCCGTCGTTGCAGGCCGCGTTCCTGGAGCTGGTGGGCGCGCAGGGGCGGGACGCGGGCGAGTCGCTGGACTGGCTGGGCGGTGCCCGGTGACGCTCACGGGGGTCTTCGTACGGCTCAAGCTGTCGCTGCTGCGCAATGGGCTGCGGCAGTCGGCGGGGCGCAGGGCGGCGTATGTGACGTCCGCCGTGCTGGCGTTGCTGTTCGCGGCGGGGCAGTTGCTGGGGCTGGTGCTGCTGCGGGGCAGTGAGCACGCGGCCACGGTCACGGTGTTGCTGGCGGGGCTGCTGACTCTGGGGTGGGCGGTGATGCCGCTGTTCTTCCCGAGTGGGGACGAGACGCTGGATCCGACGCGGCTGGTGATGCTGCCGCTGCGACCGGGGCCGCTGGTGCGGGCGTTGCTGGTGTCGTCGCTGGTGGGGATCGGGCCGCTGTTCACGCTGTGTCTGGCGGTCGGGTCGGCGGTCGCGCTGGCGCACGGGGCGTTCGCCGTGGTGGTGGCGGTGGCCGCCGTGCCGCTGGTGCTGCTGGTGTGCGTGGCGCTGGCGCGGGCGGTGGCGGCCGGCAACGTCCGGCTGTTGACGTCCCGCAAGGGCCGGGACCTGGCGGTGCTGAGCGGTCTGGTGATCGCGGTGGGCATCCAGTTCGTCAACTTCGGTGCGCAACGGCTCGGTCGGGCGGGTGGTCTGTCGGCGCTGGACCCGGCGGCGGAGGTGGTGCGGTGGATTCCGCCCGCGTCGGCGTTCGCGGCGGTCGACTCGGCGAGTGAGGGCGCGTACGGAGAGGCCGTTGCGGGGCTGCTGTTGTCGGTGGCGGCCCTGGGGGCGCTGCTGTACGCGTGGCGGCGGAGTTTGGTGAAGCTGATGACGGCCCCGGACGGTTCGACACTGGCGGCGGCGTCGCGTCCGTCGCGCCGCGAGTCGGCGTCGTCGGGGCCCGGCCGCCTGTGGCCCGAGGGGCGTACGGGCACGGTGATGCAGCGGAGTCTGCGTTATGTGGCGAGGGACCCGAAGACGAAGGCGGCGTGGGTGACGTCGCTGGCGATCGGCCTGATCGTGCCGCTCTTCAACGCCTTGCAGGGCACGGGGTCGGTGTACTTCGCGTGTTTCGCGGCGGGGATGCTCGGCGTGCAGATGTACAACCAGTTCGGCCAGGACACGTCGGCCTTCTGGATGGTCGCGATGACGATCTCCTCGGCGCGGGACGCCTATGAGGAGCTGCGGGCGCGGGCCTTGGCGCTGCTGCTGGTCACCCTGCCGTTCGTGGCGCTGGTGACCACGCTGACGGCGGCGGTGCTGGGCGACTGGCGGACACTGCCGGAAGCGCTCGGGCTGTCGTTCGGGGTGCTGGGCGCGATGCTCGGGACGGGCGCCGTGGCGTCGTCCCGCTTCCCGTACTCGATTCCGCAGGACAGCGGGTTCAAGAACGTGGCTCCGGGCCAGGCGGGGCTGGCGTGGATCTCCATCCTGGGCGGCATGGTCACGGCGGCGCTGCTGTGCGTACCGCTGATCGTCCTGACGGTCCGGCTGGAAGACGGCATGGCCGCGGGGCTGTTCCTGCTCGCGCTGGGCGCCGGCTGGGGCACGCTGCTGACGTGGGCGGGCCTGCGTCTCGCCGCACCGCGCACGGCCGCCCGGCTCCCGGAGATCCTGGCGGCGGTCAGCAGGGGCTGACGTCCTCCAGGAAGGACGTTATGGCGGTGCGCCAGCCCTCCGGCTGGTCGTAGTGGACGAGGTGGCCGGCGTCCGGGACCTCGGCGTACCGCCCCTGGGGGAGGACCCGGACCATCTCCTGGGCCTCCGCGCGGCCCAGTTCGCCGTCCAGGCCGCGGACGACGAGGGTGGGGCAGCGGACCTGGGCGAGGGAGTCCCAGTGGGCGTCGTGGACCCAGGTCTCGCGGGAGGTGAGCATCTGGCGGCGGGAGAACAGGGGGCGCCAGCCGTCGGGGCCCTCGGCCATGACCTCGGCGAAGAACTCGCCGCGTGCCGGGTTGGGGCGCTCCACCCGGGGGTCGTCCTCGCCGAACCATTTCCGTACGTCGGCCAGTGTGGCGAAGGGCAGCGGCCAGGAGCGGAACCAGTCCTCCCATTCGCGCTGGGACGCGGCGCCCAGGGCGGAGGCCCGCATGTCGCAGATGACCAGGGCCCGGACGAGGTCGGGGCGCTCGGCGGCGAGCTGCCAGGCCGTCAGGGCGCCCATGGCGTGGCCGATGAGGGTGACGGGCGCGAGCCCGAGCTGTTCGACCGCGGCGGCGGCGTCGGCGACGTACGCCTCGCGGGTGAAGGGGCCGTCGGCGGGCTTGTCGCTGTGTCCGTGGCCGCGCTGGTCGAGCGCGACGGCCCGGTGCCGCTCGGCGAGCCGGCGTGCGGTGGATGCCCAGTGCGAGGCGCGGCCCATCAGGCCGTGGAGGAGGAGCACCCCGGGCGCCTCGGCGTCCCCGGAGGCATGGCCCTTGGGCGGGTCGGCGAACTCCCAGGCGGCGAGGCGTAAGCCCTCGGCTCCGGTCAGGTCGATGCGTCGCACCATGAGTCCTGACACCCCCTTCTCTCTTGTGCGCGAGCCAGACTATCGAACCTGCATTCGAAAACGGGTGTCCCGCCCGCAACACCGCTCGTTCGAGTGACCCCCCTCAAGGATTGACGGCCGCCGTCGGGGGGAGATCTTCATCGGGAGGCGGGCCGCTCGGGGAAAAACGGTCCGAGGGGACGACCCTGAGAGCTCGGGGCTCCGGGTCAGCACAGGGGAGGTCGGGCCCCGGCGCCGATGGGCGCCGGGGCTCTCCCCATGTCCAGGCGGGCGCATCCACCTGCTCCCTCCCCAGGCGTGGAGCATCGGCTCACACCCACTCAGGTCATATGCCTGAGCCAAGACTGGCACGCGAGCCGGGCGGGCGCTGCGATTCCGGTCGAAAGCGCGTTCCGTGACCGGTGGGGGTCCCGTGACGGGTGGGACTCCAGGCGTCGCCCGGCCCGGGGTCCGGGCAGGGCATCGGGCGACGGTCCGAAGCCGCGTGCGAGGCGGCACCGCCCCGCACGCGTGGCTCAGCGCTTGGCGACGAAGACGTGCGACGCCACGTCGGCTCCCAGCTCCGCGGCCTCACCGCTGCTGCCGACGAGCACGCCGCCCGGCGATTCCGTCACGCTCACCACCGAGCCGGGCTGCACACCCGCGCGGCGCAGCGTGTACATCAGCTGGGCGTCCGTCTGGATCGGCTCGCCGATCCGGCGCACCACCACGGTCTTGCCCTCCGTGCCCGCGTCGAGCTCGGCCAGCGACACCATGCCCTCGTCCAGGAACGCCTCGGGCTCCGCCTTCTCGCCCAGCTCCTCCAGGCCCGGGATCGGGTTCCCGTACGGAGACTCCGTGGGGTGCCGCAGCAGCTCCAGCACACGGCGCTCCACCGCCTCGCTCATCACGTGCTCCCAGCGGCAGGCCTCGGCGTGGACCTGCTCCCACTCCAGGCCGATCACGTCGACCAGCAGGCACTCGGCGAGCCGGTGCTTGCGCATCACGCGGGTGGCCAGGCGGCGGCCCTCGTCGGTCAGCTCCAGGTGCCGGTCGCCCGCGACGGTCACCAGGCCGTCGCGCTCCATCCGCGCGACCGTCTGGCTGACGGTCGGCCCGCTCTGGTCCAGCCGCTCGGCGATGCGGGCGCGCATGGGCACCACACCTTCCTCTTCGAGCTCGAGGATGGTGCGGAGATACATCTCCGTGGTGTCGATCAGTCCGGACATACGTGCCCCTCGAAAGAATCGTGCGCTGGCCCTGACTCAATTCTTGCGCATCACGCCGACAACCGTGCCGCCCTGGGGGCAGGCCCGGTATTGACAGCGCAATGGTCCAGACCGCAACGTGATCCGCGACACGGAGAGAAGGGGCCTGACGCCATGCCTGACGCTACCGGCGAGAGCGCGAGCAGGAGCAAGCCGGCCGATCGGTTCTTCGACGCCGCCATCGGCCTGCTGAAGCGGGTGCGGGACGAGGAGGCGCCGAACATCGCCGCCGCCGGCGCGGCCATCGCCGACACCGTCGCCTCGGGCGGCCGCCTGTTCGCGTTCGGCGCGGGCCACTCGTCGCTCGCCGCCCAGGACGTGGTGTACCGGGCCGGCGGCCTCGCGCTGGTCAACCTGCTCGCCGTACCGGGCGTCGTCGGTGTCGACGTCATGCCCGCGACGCTCGGCTCGGCCCTGGAGCGGGTGGACGGCCTGGCCGGGGCCGTCCTGGACTCCTCGCCCGCCAGGGCCGGCGACCTGCTGATCATCGTCTCGCTGTCCGGCCGCAACGCCCTGCCCGTCGAGATGGCGATGAACGCCCGCGCGCTCGGCCTGAAGGTCATCGGGGTGACGTCGGTGGCGTACGCCGAGGAGACGAAGCCCCGGCACGTGTCGGGCACCTTCCTCAAGGACCACTGCGACATCGTGCTGGACTCCAAGATCGCCGTGGGCGACGCGGAGCTCACCCACGAGGGCGTCGAGGCCCCGTTCGCCCCGGCGTCCACGGTCGTGACCAGCGCCCTGATGCAGGCGGTGATGGCGGCCGCCACCGAGTCCCTGGTGGCCCGCGGCATCGAGCCGCCACTGCTGCGCTCCGGCAACGTCGACGGCGGTCACGAGTGGAACGGCCGCGTGATGACCGAGTACGCGGACCGGATCTTCTTCCGCCACTAGGACCAGGCGACCCGTACGGTCAGGCCGCCGTCCGGGGCCGGGTTCGCCGTGGCCGTCGCCGACGCGCCGTGGGCCGCCGGACACCGGCCGGGGCGGGGCCGTGCAGGGTCGCCCCCGCAGAGCTTGGGGGAGGCGTCGGAAGGGCTCCCGTGCACGAGACCCGAGGCCGCCGGCCTCGAGGAGGTGAGCCCGGAGGGGCCCCGCCCCCACCCACCCGGGGGTAGCCGCCGCCCGGGCGCCGCGCCGGGGGGACCGGGAAAGCGCACAGCCCTCGTGGGCACCGGGAAAGGGCACCGCCCCGTCCCGTTGTGCCCACCCGTCCCGCCCTGCGGAACGAATGCCCACAACGGGGGGGGGCGGGGCCCGGCGGGACGACTGGCCGCGACGGGAGCGCCGGGGCGGTGGGGGTTACCCCGCGAGGTCCACCGCCGCGGCCACGCGGACCGCGACGCTCTCCGCGTACACCGCGTCCGGGCGCTCGAAGGCGGGCCGGGTGCCCGAGCGGAGGAAGGTGACCACGCCGAGCGTCCGGCCCCGGCTGCGGAGCACCGTGCACAGGGCGTGCGTCGCCTCCCGGGGCCACTGGCGTTCGGTCGCCCACGCCTCCGAGGAGGCGCTCGCCCGCACGGACCCGGCCCGGTCGACCGCCTGGAGGGCGGGGTGCCCCGCCGCGTACCGGACCGGGAACCCGGCGCCGGCCAGGCGGGCCACCGGGCCGGGCGCGCCGGTCGGGGAGGCGGCCGCCCGGACGAGCCGGTCGCCCTCCACCAGGTCCACCAGCGCGTGGTCGGCGAACCCGGCCAGCGCGAAGTCCAGGTACGTGGCCGCCGCCTCCATCGGGTCCTCGCACTCCGCGGCCGCACTGCCCGCCCGGTGCAGCTGACTGGTCCGGAACCGCAGCCGGTCGGCCTCCTGTTCCGCCACCTTCGCGTCCGTGACGTCCTGGAACAGCCAGCCGACCCCGAGCGGCACCGGCTCCTCGGCGAGCGGCGACGCCAGCCGCAGGAAGCCGCTGCGCCAGCAGCGCCGCCGCTCCCCCTCCGGGGTCCTGAGCGTCACCCACAGCTCGACGAGCGCCCGGGGCGCGCCTTCCGCCAGCACGTGGTGGAGGGCACCCTCCAGCTCCTCCACGCCCTGCACGACCAGCTCACCGAGCGGCCGCCCGAGCAGGGACGTACGGCCGGTGCCCAGCGCCCGGGCGGCGTGGGCGTTCACGACGGTGGGGCGGAGGTCCACGTCGACGAGGACGACGCCCCAGGAGGCGTCCTCGAACAGGGCCTCGCTCAGCGCGATCGACCGCTCCAGGTCGATCTGGGCGTGCACCTCGCTGAACGCGCAGTAGACCCCGGCCGGCCGTCCGTCCGCGCCGCGCACGCCGGCCGACTGCGTCCGCACGAGGACCCGGCCGCCGTCCTTGCGGACGAGGGCGAACTCGTGGACCTGGCGGCCCGGCGCGTCCATGACGGCCATCAGCCGCTGGTGCACGTCGTCGGCGTCCGCGCTGCGCACGGCCCATCCGGCGAACCCGCTGCGCCCGACGGCCTCCTCGGCGCTCCACCCGAGGATCCGCTCGGCCTCCCGGTTCCAGTGGGTGATCACCCCGTCGCCGTCGAACGCGCACAGCGCGGCGTCCATCCCGTCGAGCAGCGCGGCGAGCAGATCCGCTCCGGGCCCCAGAGCCTTGGCGGTCTCGCTCCTGGACGCACTCATCCCGGCACCCCCTGCAGGACGTGTACTCACGTGCACGTGCACGCCATCGGCCATTCAACTGGAACGTGACTCAGAGCACACCCGGTTCCCGGAAATCACCTGGTGCGAAAAAACCGGTTGTGGGGCGCGGGGGCGGTTCCTAGGGTGTGGGGCACACGAAGAAAGGAGGTGATCCGGAAGTGGTTTCTTTTCGGATGCGTGAGGTGACTGCGGGCTGAGGCCTGCCGTCGCACTCTGTGCAATGTCGGCAGGCCTCCTGCCGCAATCTCCAGCAGTCACCGACCCGCGGGCTCGCCGGCTCATCCGGCCGGCCTCTCCGTCAGGAGAGCCAGAGCCCGCGGGTTTCTGCTGTGCCGTGAGCTGTGCCAGGAGCTGTGCCACGAACATGAGTACGCGGCCCGGCTGCACTGAGTACCCGTGACGATGCCCGGCGCCCCGGCCGCCGCCCAGGATGGCGGCATGAACTCGACCGAGACCGCCCGGCAGGCGAACGACCCCTTCACGCCCAGCACCACGGCCGTACGCGTCTTCGCCGGGACCGGCCTGCTGCTGCTGGCGTTCTCCTTCGTCGTGACCCTGGTCGTGCTGCTGCGGCAGGCGTACGTCGGCGACGGCGCGAACGGCCCCTTGACCGGGCCGGCCCTGTGGTCCCTGGGCCTGTCCGGCGTCGTGGGCCTGTGGGCGCTGTGCCTGCCCCGTGACGCGGTCGGCCACGAGGTGCGGCGTGGAGCGGTGTTCGTCCAGTACGCCCTGGTGGCGGGCGGTCCGGTGCTGGCCGTCGTGGACTTCTCGTAGCCCTACGGCGCCAGCCGCTCGATCCGCCAGGCCTCGCCGTCCCGTACGTACCGCAGCCGGTCGTGCAGCCGGTTCTCGTGGCCCTGCCAGAACTCGACCGCCTCGGGCGCGACCCGGAAGCCGCCCCAGTGCGGCGGCACGGGCACCTGCTCGCCCTCCGGGTAGCGGGCGGCGAGCTCCTCGTACCGGGCGAGCAGCTCCGCCCGGGAGGCGATCACCGAGGACTGCTCGCTGGCCCAGGCGCCGAGCTGGGAGCCGTGCGGGCGGGTGCGGAAGTAGGCGGCCGTCTCGTCTCGGCCGACGCGGGTGGCCGTGCCGGTGACCAGGACCTGGCGGGCGACGGGGTGCCAGGGGAAGAGGAGCGAGACGTACGGATTGGTCTCCAGCTCCGCACCCTTGCGGGAGCCGTAGTTGGTGAAGAAGACGAACCCTCGTTCGTCGTAGTGCTTGAGCAGCACCGTCCGCGAGGAGGGCCGGCCGTCGGGCGTCGCCGTCGAGACGATCATGGCGTTGGGCTCGATGATCGCGTCGCTGTCGACGGCCTCCTCGAACCAGCGCGCGAACTGTTCCATCGGCCCGTCCGCGAGGTCCGCCTCCAGGAACTCGGCGGTGCGGTACTGCTCGCGCATGTCGGCGGGATCGAGAGCTGCTGGGTCGAGAGCGTCTGTCACAGGGCCATCCTGCCGTAGCGATCCAGTCTGCCCGGCACCGCGTGCCACTAATCTCCCTGACCGGTTCGGCGCAGTGTGCCGGATGTCACGCTTCCCCGCATCGGGTGAACCCGACAGACTCATGCGCTGGGTCACTGTTCCCTCCCTACGACGGTGAGGATGACCACCAGCCGTACGGGGCATCACCGCATCACCGGAAGACACCCCGGCCTGTAGCAACCTGTCGTACACCTCACGAGGAGCCGCCTGATGTCCGACTTCGTACCCGGACTCGAAGGAGTCGTCGCGTTCGAGACGGAGATCGCCGAACCGGACAAGGAGGGCGGCGCGCTCCGCTACCGCGGCGTCGACATCGAGGACCTGGTGGGCCAGGTCTCCTTCGGCAACGTCTGGGGCCTGCTGGTCGACGGGGCGTTCAACCCCGGCCTGCCGCCCGCCGAGCCGTTCCCGATCCCGGTGCACTCCGGCGACATCCGCGTCGACGTCCAGTCCGCTCTCGCCATGCTCGCGCCCGTGTGGGGCCTGAAACCGCTCCTCGACATCGACGAGCAGGAGGCCCGCGACGACCTGGCGCGTGCCGCCGTCATGGCGCTGTCCTACGTCGCCCAGTCGGCCCGCGGACAGGGCCTGCCGATGGTCCCGCAGAGCGAGATCGACAAGGCGGAGTCGGTCGTCGAGCGGTTCATGATCCGCTGGCGCGGCGAGCCCGACCCCAAGCACGTCAAGGCCGTCGACGCGTACTGGACGTCCGCCGCCGAGCACGGCATGAACGCCTCCACCTTCACCGCCCGTGTCATCGCCTCCACGGGCGCGGACGTGGCCGCGGCCCTGTCGGGTGCCGTCGGCGCCATGTCGGGCCCGCTGCACGGCGGTGCGCCGTCCCGCGTCCTCGGCATGATCGAGGAGATCGAGCGGACCGGCGACGCCGGCGCGTACGTCCGCAAGGCCCTCGACAAGGGCGAGCGCCTGATGGGCTTCGGCCACCGCGTCTACCGCGCCGAGGACCCGCGCGCCCGCGTGCTGCGCCGCACCGCCAAGGAGCTCGGCGCGCCGCGCTTCGAGGTCGCCGAGGCGCTGGAGAAGGCCGCCCTGGAGGAGCTGCACAACCGCCGCCCGGACCGCGTCCTGGCGACGAACGTGGAGTTCTGGGCGGCGATCATGCTGGACTTCGCGGAGGTCCCGGCGCACATGTTCACGTCCATGTTCACCTGCGCCCGCACGGCCGGCTGGTCGGCTCACATCCTGGAGCAGAAGCGCACCGGCCGCCTGGTCCGCCCCTCGGCCCGCTACGTGGGCCCGGGCTCGCGCAGCCCCCGCGAGATCCCCGGGTACGAGGACATCGCCGGCTGACGGCGACGACGTACGACGACGGCGCCGCACCCGTGAAAGGGGCGGCGCCGTCGCCGTGACGCGGGTCAGCCGAGCGCCTCGTCCAGCAGCGCCGCCCACTGCGCCACCACCCGCTCGCGGCGCGCGGTGTCGTCCGTGAGCAGGTTCGCCAGGCCCAGGCCGCGCGCCATGTCCAGCAGGCCCTGGACCGTCTCCCGTACCCCCGGCCGGGACTCGTCGGCGCCGAGCAGCTCGACCGCGATGCGGTGGGTCTCGCGGCCTACGCGCGCCTCCAGCTCCGTCACCCGGGGGCGCAGCTGCTCCTCGTCGGAGGCGGCCACCCACAGGTGCAGGGCCGCCCGGAACAGCGGGCCGGTGTAGAGGTCGACCAGGGCGGCGACGACCGCCGCGCGGCCCTGGCCCGGCAGGGCGCGCAGCGCCTGGGAGCGTTCCTCGGCGACGTACTCGACCGCCGCCGTGAACAGGTCCTCCCGCGTCGGGAAGTGGTGCTGTGCCGCGCCCCGGGAGACACCGGCGCGCTCGGCGACGACGGAGACGGTCGAGCCCGCCCAGCCGTGTTCCGCGAGGCAGGCGACCGCCGCCGCGAGGAGCCGCTGCCGGGTGGCCCGGCTGCGGTCCTGCTTCGGCTCCTTCGCGGTGGTCGTCACAACACCCATACGGGGTCCCGTCGTTCGAGGAAGGCCGTCATTCCCTCGCGTGCCTCCGCCGAGGCGAAGAGCGAGGCCGAGCGCTGTACGAGGTCCTCCGCATCGCGCTCGAACATCTCCAGCACCCTAGCCGCGACCAGCCTCTTGGCCTCCGCCAGCCCCTGCGGCGACGCCCTGCGCAAGCCCTCCAGCACCGGGACGAGGGCGTCGTCCACATCGTCCCCGACGACCGTGACCAGCCCGATCCGCGCCGCCTCGGCCGCGTCGAACCGCTCACCGGTGAGGTAGTAGCGGGCGGCGGCGCGCGGGTCGAGGCGCGGCAGCAGCGACAGGGAGATCACCGACGGCGCCACCCCGATCCGCACCTCCGTCAGTGCGAAGTCCACACCCGCCCCCGCCGCCACGATGTCGCACGCCCCGACGATGCCCAGCCCGCCGGCCCGCACGTGCCCGTCCACCCGGGCCACCACCGGCTTGGGCAGCTCCACGATCGCCCGCAGCAGCGCCACGAACGTGTACGGGCTGGGCGGGGCCTTCAGATCGGCGCCCGCGCTGAACGTGGCCCCGCTGTGGGTGAGCACCACCGCCCGTACCGCCGGGTCCTTGCCACAGTCGTCCAGCGCCTCGGCCAGCTCGCCGACGAGCCGCGCCGACAGGGCGTTGCGGTTGTCCGGAGAATCCAGCGTCAGGGTCGTGATGCCCCGCTCGTGCGCGGTGGTGACGAGTCTCGTCATGCGCCTTCCCGCTCCCTCAGTTCGCGCCGGAGGATTTTCCCCGACGCCGCCCTCGGCACGCCGTCGATGAACTCGACGCACCGGATCTTCTTGTACGGGGCGACCTTCCCTGCCACGAAGCCGATGATGTCGTCTGCCGTCAGGTCGCCCGCGTGCGGCTGCCGGACGACGTACGCCTTCGGGACCTCGTTGCCGTCCTCGTCGTACACCCCGATCACCGCCGCGTCCGCGACGGCCTCGTGGGTCAGCAGCAGCGCCTCCAGTTCGGCCGGGGCGACCTGGAAGCCCTTGTACTTGATCAGTTCCTTGACCCGGTCGACGACGAACAGCCACCCGTCCTCGTCGACCCGCCCGACGTCCCCGGTGTGGACCCAGCCGTCGGCGTCGATCATCGCGGCGGTCGCGTCGGGGCGGCCCAGGTACCCCTTCATCACCTGCGGGCCACGGATCGCGATCTCGCCCTCCTCGCCGGGGGCGACGTCCTTGCCGGGATCGTCCAGGGACAGGATCCGCATCTCGGTGCTGGGCAGGAGCTTGCCCACCGTGCCGGGCGGGGGGTCGGGTGCGTCCAGCGGGACGACGTGCGTGCCGGGCGACAGCTCCGTCATCCCGTACGCCTGCCGTACCGGCGGCAGGCCGAGGCGGGCCGAGCAGGCCTGGGCGAGGCGCGCGTCCAGCGGGGCGGCGGCGCTGACGACGTACTCCAGGGAGGAGAGGTCGTAGCGCTCGACCGCCGGGTGCTTGGCGAGCGCCAGGACGATCGGCGGGGCGACGTACAGGGCGTTGATGCGGTGCTTCTCGATCGCCGACAGGAACTGGTCGAGTTGGAAGCGGGGCAGGACCACGACGGTGGCGCCCTGGCGGAGAGGGGCGTTCATCAGGGCGGTCAGCCCGTAGATGTGGAAGAACGGGAGAACCGCGAGGATCCGGTCGCCCGGCCCCATCGGGACGGTCGGCTCCAGCTGCGCCAGGTTGGTGGCGATGGAGCGGTGGGTAAGCATGACTCCCTTGGGGACGCCGGTGGTGCCCGACGAGTACGGCAGGGCGGCGAGGTCCTCGTCCGGGTCGATGGCGACGGACGGTTCGGGCGCGGTCGAGCCGAGCATGTCGAGGATCGAGCGGTGCCCCTCGGCCTCGTCGCACACGAAGATCTCGGTCACGCCGCCCGCCAGTTCGGCGGCCCGCCGCGCGGCGGCGAGGAGCGGCGAGACGGTGACGATCCAACGGGCGGAGGAGTCGCGCAGCTGCTTGGCGAACTCCTCGGGAGTGGCCAGCGGGTGGACGGTGGTGACGGCCGCGCCGGCGCGCGTCGCGCCGTAGAAGACGACCGGGTAGGCGACGGTGTTGGGGCTGTGCAGGGCCAAGACGTCGCCCTTGCGCACCCCCGCCTCGGCGAGCGCGGCGGCGACCCGCCGGTGGTAGGTGTCGAGCCTGCCGTACGTGAGGGTCAGGTCGCCCGCCCCGTCGACGAGGGCGGGCTCGTCGGTGTACGCGGCGGCCGAGCGGGCCAGCACCGCGTCGTGGATGGGGAGGGAGACGGTCGGGACGTCCGCGTACTCGCTGTGGAACACCATCACGGCTCCTGTCAGTACGACTTCGGGAGACCCAGGGTCTGGTGGGACACGTAGTTCAGAATCATTTCCCGGCTCACCGGAGCGATGCGTGCCACTCGGGACGCGGTGATGAGCGACGCGAGGCCGAACTCGCGGGTGAGGCCGTTGCCGCCGAGGGTGTGGACGGCACTGTCGACGGCCTTCACGCACGCCTCGGCGGCGGCGTACTTGGCCATGTTGGCGGCCTCGCCCGCGCCGATGTCGTCGCCCGCGTCGTAGAGGTGGGCGGCCTTCTGCATCATCAGGCGGGCCAGTTCCAGCTCGATGTGCGCCTGGGCAAGGGGGTGGGCGACGGCCTGGTGGGCGCCGATGGGGGCCTTCCAGACCTGGCGGTCCTTGGCGTACGCGACGGCCTTGGCCACGGCGTACCGGCCCATGCCGACGGCGAACGCGGCGGTCATGATCCGCTCGGGGTTGAGCCCGGCGAAGAGCTGGAGCAGCCCGGCGTCCTCGTCGCCCACCAAGGCGTCGGCGGGAAGGCGTACGTCGTCGAGGGTGAGCTCGAACTGCTTCTCGTGGGCGTTCAGCTCCATGTCGATCTGCCGGCGCCCGAAGCCGGGCGCGTCGCGCGGGACGACGAACAGGCAGGGCTTGAGTTTCCCGGTGCGGGCGTCCTCGGTGCGGCCGACGACGAGAGTGGCGTCGGCGATGTCGACACCCGAGATGAAGACCTTCCGGCCGGTGAGCACCCAGTCGTCCCCGTCGCGGCGGGCGGTGGTGGTGATCCGGTGGGAGTTGGAACCCGCGTCGGGCTCGGTGATGCCGAAGGCCATGGTCCGGGTGCCGTCCGCGAGGCCCGGCAGCCAGCGGGCCTTCTGCTCGTCGGTGCCGAACCGGGCCATCACGGTGCCGCAGATGGCGGGCGAGACGACCATCATGAGCAGCGGGCAGCCGGCCGCGCCCAGCTCTTCGAGGACGAGGGACAGTTCGGCCATGCCGCCGCCCCCGCCGCCGTACTCCTCGGGGAGGTTGACCCCGAGGTAGCCGAGCTTGCCGGCTTCCGCCCAGAGCGCCTCACGGTCGTGTTCGCGTCCGTGGCGCTGCCCGAGGGCGGCGACGGCGGCGCGGAGGGCCCGGTGCTCTTCGGTCTCGACGACGGTGCTCATAGGTCGGTCTCCTTCTCCGGTGCTTCCTGTACGACGGCGAGCAGGGCACCGACCTCGACCTGGCGGCCGGGGACGGCGTGGAGCGCGGTGAGCGTGCCGGAGGCGGGAGCGGTGATCCGGTGCTCCATCTTCATCGCCTCCAGCCAGACGAGCGGCTGCCCGGCCTCGACGCGGGCGCCGGCCTCGACGTCGGCGACCCGGACGACGGTTCCGGGCATGGGCGCGAGCAGCGAGCCGGGCGCGGTGCGCTCGGCCGGGTCGGTGAACCGGGGGCGGACGGCGAGCCGGTGGGGTCCGACGTGCACGGTGCCGTCGCCGTACGCGGCCACCTCGAAGCGCCGTACGACGCCGTCCACTTCGAGGCTCACCGACTCGGGTGATACGGCCACCACGCGCGCGTGCGGGTGGGATTCGACGGTGAACCCGCCGGCCCGGGTGGGCCGGTAGCGCACCTCGTGGTCGCCGTACCGGGCGCTCTGCGGCTGCGACGGTACGTTGCGGAAGGCGCCGAACCGGCCGGAGCGGCGGGACGCGGCGGCGAGGGCGGCGGCGACGGCCGCGTACTCCTCACCGGGCTCGGGGGCGGTCAGCGCGTCCAGGTTCCGCTCGTAGAACCCGGTGTCGAGGCGCCCCGCCACGAAGTCCGGGTGCCGCAGCGACCGCACGAGGAGGTCCCGGTTGGTGACGGGGCCGTGCACCCGGGCCCGCACCAGGGCGTGGGCGAGCCTGCGGACGGCCTCCGCGCGGGTGGGCGCGTGGGCGACGACCTTGGCGAGCATGGCGTCGTAGTGGACGCCGATCGGGTCCCCCGCGGCGTACCCGGCGTCGACGCGGAGCCCGGCACCGGTCACGATGTCCAGCGCGTGCAGGACGCCCGTCTGCGGGGCCCAGTCCCGGGCCGGGTCCTCCGCGTACAGGCGGGCCTCCACGGCGTGTCCGGACGGGGCCGGGGGCTCGGGAGGCAGCGCGTCGCCCTCCGCCACGCGCAGTTGCAGGGCCACGAGGTCCAGGCCGAAGACCGCCTCCGTGACGGGGTGTTCGACCTGGAGCCGGGTGTTCATCTCCAGGAAGTACGCCTGGTCACCGGCGACCAGGAACTCGACGGTGCCCGCGCCGACGTACCCCACCGCCTTGGCGGCGGCCACCGCCGAGGCGTGCAGCGTCTCGCGGAGGGCGGCGCTCAGGCCCGGTGCCGGGGCCTCCTCGATGACCTTCTGGTGCCGCCGCTGGAGCGAGCAGTCCCGGGTGCCCAGCGCCCACACCGTGCCGTGCGTGTCGGCCAGGACCTGCACCTCGACGTGGCGGCCCCGCTCGACGTACGGCTCCGCGAACACCTCGCCGTCCCCGAACGCCGAGCGTGCCTCGGCGGTCGCCGCCGCCAGCTCGCCGGGCAGCGCGGCCAGGTCCCGTACGACCCGCATGCCCCGGCCGCCGCCGCCCGCCGCCGCCTTCAGCAGGAGGGGGAGGTCCTCGTCCGTGGCCTTCACCGGATCCACGGGCGCGAGGAGCGGGACGCCCGCCGCCGCCATCAGCTCCTTCGCCCGCGTCTTGGACGCCATCGTCTCGATCGCCTTCGGCGGCGGGCCGACCCACGTCAGGCCCGCGTCCATGACGGCCCGCGCGAAGCCGGCGTTCTCGGACAGGAACCCGTACCCCGGGTGCACCGCGTCCGCGCCCGCCGCCAGGGCGGCCTTCACGATCAGGTCGCCGCGCAGGTACGTGTCCGAGGGCGCCGCCCCCGGCAGCCGTACCGCCGCGTCGGCCTCGCGTACGTGCAGGGCGCCCGCGTCGGCGTCGGAGTGGACGGCCACCGTGTCGATGCCGAGCGAGCGGCACGTACGGAAGACGCGGCAGGCGATCTCGGCCCGGTTGGCGACAAGGACAGAAGAGATCATGGAGTGGTCCTCACATCCGGAAGACGCCGAAGCCGCCGCGCGCGCCTTCGACCGGGGCGGTGTGGATCGCCGACAGGCACAGGCCGAGGACGGTCCGGGTGTCGCGCGGGTCGATGACGCCGTCGTCGTACAGCCGTCCCGACAGGAACACCGGCAGGGACTCGGACTCGATCTGCTGCTCCACCATGGCGCGCAGCGCGGCGTCGCCCTCGTCGTCGTACGGCTGCCCCTTGGCGGCGGCGGACGCGCGGGCGACGATCGACAGGACGCCGGCGAGCTGCTGCGGGCCCATGACGGCGGACTTGGCGCTGGGCCAGGCGAACAGGAAACGGGGGTCGTAGGCGCGGCCGCACATGCCGTAGTGCCCGGCGCCGTACGACGAGCCCATCAGCACGGACAGGTGCGGGACCTTCGAGTTGCTGACCGCGTTGATCATCATCGCGCCGTGCTTGATGATGCCGCCCTGTTCGTACTCCTTGCCGACCATGTAGCCGGTGGTGTTGTGCAGGAAGAGCAGGGGGATGTCCCGCTGGTTGGCGAGCTGGATGAACTGCGCCGCCTTCTGGGACTCGGCGGAGAACAGCACCCCTTGGGCGTTGGCGAGGATCCCGACCGGGTAGCCGTGCAGGCTCGCCCAGCCGGTGGTGAGCGAGGGGCCGTACAGCGGCTTGAACTCGTCGAAGTCCGAGCCGTCGACGATCCGGGCGATCACTTCGCGCGGGTCGAAGGGCACCTTGAGGTCGCCGGGGACGACGCCGAGGAGCTCCTCCGGGTCGTACTTCGGGGGTTCGGCCGGCTCCGGATCGGGGTGGGCCTTGCGGTGGTTGAGGCGGGCGACGATCCGGCGGGCCTGGCGGATCGCGTCGGCCTCGTCGGCGGCGTAGTGGTCCGCGAGGCCCGACACGCGCGCGTGCATCTCGGCGCCGCCGAGGGACTCGTCGTCGCTCTCCTCGCCGGTGGCCATCTTCACCAGCGGCGGGCCGCCGAGGAAGACCTTCGACCGCTCCTTGATCATCACGGTGTGGTCGGACATGCCGGGCACATAGGCGCCGCCCGCCGTCGAGTTGCCGAACACGACCGCGATCGTGGGGATTCCGGCGGCGGACAGGCGGGTGATGTCGCGGAACAGCGCCCCGCCGGGGATGAAGATCTCCTTCTGGGAGGGCAGGTCGGCGCCGCCCGATTCGACGAGGCTGACGCAGGGCAGGCGGTTGGCGTACGCGATCTCGTTGGCGCGCAGCGCCTTCTTCAGCGTCCAGGGGTTGGACGCGCCCCCGCGCACGGTCGGGTCGTTGGCGGTGACCAGGCACTCGACGCCTTCCACCACACCGATGCCGGTGACGATCGACGCGCCCACCGGGTAGTCGCTGCCCCACGCGGCGAGCGGGGACAGCTCCAGGAACGGGGAGTCGGGGTCCAGGAGCAGCTCGATCCGCTCGCGGGCGAGGAGCTTGCCGCGCCCCCGGTGCCGGTCGGTGTACTTCTCGCCGCCGCCTTTCAGCGCTTTCGCGTGCTCGGTCTCCAGCTCGGCGAGCTTGGCGAGCATGGCCTCGCGGTGGGCCGCGTAGTCGGGCCCGGTGGTGTCGAGGGTGGTGGGGAGGACGGTCACAGCAGGGCCTCCGGGATGTCGAGGTGGCGGGCGCGCAGCCATTCGCCCAGCGCCTTGGCCTGGGGGTCGAACCGGGCCTGGGCGGCGACACCTTCACCCAGCAGGCCGGTGACGGTGAAGTTGAGCGCGCGGAGGTTCGGCAGGACGTGCCGTACGACTTCCAGCGGTCCGGTTTCCGGGAGGAGTTCGCGCAGCCGGTCGACGGTCAGCGTGTGGGCGAGCCAGCGCCATGCCTCGTCCGTGGGCGCCCACACCCCGATGTTGGCGTCGCCGCCCTTGTCACCGCTCCTCGCCCCGGCGACCAGCCCCAGCGGGGCGCGGCGTACCGGGCCGTCCGGGAGGGGTTCGGGCAGGGGCGGCTGAGGGACGGGCTCCAGGACCTGGGTGCGTGCCGCCGCCGGGATCACCGCGCGTGCGCCGTCCGGGAGTACGGCGGTGTGCGTGACGGTGCCGGGATCGACGTACACCGCCTCGAACACCCCGTAGGGCGCGCCCTTCCCCGGCGGGGCGGTCATGTGGAAGCCCGGGTAGCTGCCGAGGGCCAGCTCGACGGCCGCGCCGCTCACCGCCCGGCCCACCACGTCGGGGTCGGCGTCCCGGACGACCAGCCGGAGCAGGGCGCTGGCCGTCTCCTCGGTGGCGGCGTCCGGCCGGTCGGTGCGGGCGAGCTCCCACCGCACCTCGGCGGGTTTCACCGCAAGGGCCCCCTCCAGCTGCTCGCGCACCAGCCGCGCCTTGGCCTCGATGTCGAGTCCCGTCAGCACGAACACGACCTCGTTGCGCCAGCCGCCGAGCCGGTTCAGCCCGGCCTTCAGCGTCGGCGGCGGCGCCTCGCCCCGTACGCCGGAGATCCGCACCCGGTCGGGGCCGTCCGCGTCCAGCGCCACCGTGTCGAGCCGCGCCGTCACGTCCGGTCCCGCGTACCGCGCGCCTCCCGTCTCGTACAGCAGCTGCGCGGTGACCGTGCCGACGTCGACGACCCCGCCCGTACCGTCGTGTTTCGTGATCACGGCGGACCCGTCCTCGTGCAGCTCGGCGAGCGGGAAGCCGGGCCGGCGTACGTCGTGGCGGGTGAAGAACGCGTAGTTGCCGCCCGTCGCCTGCGTCCCGCACTCCAGGACGTGCCCGGCGACCACCGCGCCCGCCAGCCGGTCGTACTCCTCCGGCCCCCACCCGAACCACCATGCCGCCGGTCCGCTCACCAGCGCCGCGTCCGTGACCCGCCCGGTCACCACCACGTCGGCCCCGCCGCGCAGGCACGCCGCGATGCCGCCGCCGCCGAGGTACGCGTTGGCCGTCAGCGCCCCCTCCGGCACCGGCAGCTGGTCGCCCTCGACATGGGCGACGCGCACCTCCGGCAGCCCGAGGCGCTCCGCGAGGGCGCGCAGGGCCTCGGCGAGCCCGGCCGGGTTGAGGCCTCCGGCGTTGGCCACGATCCGCACGCCGCGCTCGTGGGCGAGCCCGAGGCCCTCCTCCATCTGGCGCAGGAACGTCCTGGCGTAGCCGAGCCCCGGGTCCTTGAGCCGGTCCCGGCCCAGGATCAGCATGGTCAGCTCGGCGAGGTAGTCGCCGGTGAGGACGTCCAGCTCGCCGCCGGTGAGCATCTCGCGCACGGCGTCGAAGCGGTCGCCGTAGAACCCGGAGGCGTTGCCGATCCGCAGCGGCCGCTTCACGACGCGCCCTTGGCCGCCCGGCCGGGGCCCGCCGGTCCGGCGAAGGCCTGCGCGATGTCGAGCCACCGGTCCGCGTCGGGGCCGTCCGCCCGTACCGCCACGTCGTCGCGGTGGGCCCGCTGGGTGACCAGGAGGCAGAAGTCCAGGGCGGGGCCGGTGATCCGCTGGGGGGCGTCCTCGGGCCCGTACGCCCACACGTCCGAGCCGTCCGGTGCGGTCAGCTCCACCCGGAAGGGTTCGGCGGGCGGCTTGAGGCCTCGTACCGCGTACGCGTAGTCCCGGGCCCGTACGCCGATCCAGGCGACGTGCCGCAGCCGGGCGGTCGGGGGGCGTACGGCGCCGAGGGCGTCGGCGACGTCCTGGCCGTGCGCCCAGGTCTCCATCAGCCGGGCGGTCGCCATGGACGCGGCGCTCATGGGCGGCCCGTACCAGGGGAAGCGGGCGCCGGCGGGGGCGGCCCGCAGGGCGGCCAGGAGCCGTTCCCGGCCGTCCCGCCAGCGGGTGAGCAGCTCGTGGGGAGGTGCGGCGGCGCCCGCCTCGGCCCCGTCGTCGACGAAGGTGCCGGGCGCCTCGAGCGCCTCGTCGACGTGGGCGGTGAACCCGTCCGCGTCCGTGACGGCGAGCAGGGCCGCGTCGTCGGTCCAGGCCAGGTGGGCGATCTGGTGGGCGACGGTCCAGCGGGGCGCGGGGGTGGGGGTGGCCCAGCCGTCCGGTTTCAGGCCGGCGACCAGCCGGTCGAGCTCCTCGCTCTCGTCGCGTAGATCATCCAGCAGGGCATCGGACACGGTGCGCTCCCTCCGGGACACGGCAGTGCGGGCCCCGGAGCATGGCAGCGCCCCGAGAAACAAGCAAGCATGCTTGCTTTACTTTTTCGCCGACTGCGACCGCACCGCCCCCATGCTGGCCGCGATGACCAGCGCGATCGCCAACGCGTCGGTGACGGAAAGGGCCTGATGCAGGACGAGGAACCCGGCCGTCGCCGCGATCGCGGGCTCCAGGCTCATGAGGATCGCGAAGGTGGGGGCGGGCAGGCGGCGCAGCGCGAGCAGTTCCAGGGTGTACGGGAGGACGGACGACATCAGCGCGACGGCGAGGCCGAGCCCGATCGTCGACGGCACCAGCAGCCTGGACCCGGCCTCGGCGACACCCAGCGGCAGGGTCAGCACCGCGCCGACGGCCATTGCGAGCGCCAGCCCGTCCGCCTGCGGGAACCGCCGCCCGGTGCGGGCACTGAAGACGATGTACGCCGCCCACATCGCACCCGCCGCCAGCGCGAACGCCGCACCCAGCGGATCCAGCCGGTCGAACCCGCCGCCGCTCAGCAGCATCACGCCGCCCAGCGCGAGCCCGGCCCACAGGAAGCTGGCCGGCCTCCGCGAGGCGATCACCGACAGGACGAGCGGCCCGAGCACCTCCAGCGTGACGGCGGCACCCAGCGGGATGCGGTCGGCGGCCTGGTAGAAGAGGACGTTCATCCCCGCCATGGCGGCACCGAAGGCGAGGACGGTGCCCCAGTCGGCCCGCGCGTATCCGCGCACCTTCGGCCGGCACACCGCCAGCAGCACCACGGCGGCCAGGATCAGCCGCAGCGTGACCACCCCGAGCGCCCCGGCACGCGGCATGAGCAGCACGGCGACGGCGGACCCGAACTGCACCGACAACCCACCGGCCACCACCAGCGCGACCGGCCCGAGGGCGCCTCGCCGCCGTACGGCGCCGTCCGGGTGGGCCGCGGCGGCCTCGGGCAACGCGACGGAGGAGGCGTCTGCGCTACGGGCGGCGGCCTCCGTACGGGCGGCGTCGTTCACACCGGGACCCTCACGACTTTCTCTTCAGGCAGTAGTGTTCATTGGACTTCCAGTCCAACATACTGCACTGTCGGAGCGGAACCCACCCTTCCACCGTAAGCGCCGCCTTCAGCCCTCCAGCCTCTCCTCCAGCCCCTCCGCCAGCACCTCCGCCAGGTGCCGGGCCCGCACCCCCGCCAGCTGGGCGAGTTGGGTGCGGCAGGAGAAGCCGTCCGCGAGGAGCTCGGTGCCGGGGGCCGCCGCGCGGACGGCCGGGAGGAGCTGGTCCTCGGCACAGGCGGCCGAGACGTCGTGGTGGCCGCGCTCGAAGCCGAAGTTGCCGGCCAGGCCGCAGCAGCCGCCCGCGAGGTCGCCGGTGAGGCCCGCGCGGGCGCGCAGCCGGCGGTCGGGGGCGTCGCCGAGGACGGCGTGCTGGTGGCAGTGGGTCTGGCCGGTGACCGGGCGGTCCAGGCGCGGGGGCCGCCAGTCGGGGGCGTGCTGCTCCAGGGCCTGGGCGAAGGTGCGTACGGAGTCGGCCAGGCGGCGGGCGCGGGGGTCGTCGGGGAGCAGCTCGGGCAGGTCGGTCCTGAGGGCGGCGGCGCAGCTGGGTTCGAGGACGACGACGGGCGTGCCCAGGGCGGGCTCCATGGTGTCGAGGGTGTGGCGCATGACGGTGCGGGCGTGGTCGAGCTGGCCGGTGGAGACGTACGTGAGCCCGCAGCACACCCGGCCGGGCGGCAGGGCCGGGCGCAGCCCCGCCGCCTCCAGGACGGTGACGGCCGCGCGGCCCACGGACGGCGTCAGGTGGTCGGTGAACGTGTCGGGCCACAGGAGCAGGTCCGGCGCCGCCCCGGCTGCCCCCCGGCGGGCGAACCAGGCGCGGAAGGTCTCGGGCGCGAATTCCGGGAGGTCCCGCTCCGGCGCGATGCCCGCCACCCGCTTGGCCAGGGCCGCCAGCGGACGCACCCGTGCGGCGGCGTTGAGGACCCGGGCGAAGGGGGCCGCGAGGCGCAGCCACTGCGGCAGGCGGCCCATCGCGTAGTGGGCGGCCGGGCGCAGCCGCCCCGCGTAGTGGTGGTGCAGGAACTCCGCCTTGTACGTCGCCATGTCGACCCCCACCGGGCAGTCGCTGCGGCAGCCCTTGCACGACAGGCACAGGTCCAGCGCGTCCCGCACCTCCGCCGACCGCCACCCGTCGGTCACCACCTCTCCCGCCAGCATCTCGTGCAGCAGCCTGGCCCGGCCGCGCGTGGAGTGCTGTTCCTCCCCCGTCGCCCGGAAGGACGGGCACATCACGCCGGGCCCCTGGTTCGGTCCTTCCACCCGGCACTTGGCGACGCCGACGCAGCGCCGTACGGCGGTGGCGAAGTCGCCGCCGTCGTGCGGGTAGCCGAAGGCGACGTCCACGCGCTCGCGCGGGAGGACGTCGAAGCGGAGGTTCTCGTCGAGGCGGGCGGGGCGGGCGAGCATGCCCGGGTTCATCCCGCCGGCCGGGTCCCACAGGTCCTTGAACCGGCCGAAGAGGGCGACCAGTTCGTCCCCGTACATCTTCGGCAGCAGCTCGGCGCGCGCCTGCCCGTCGCCGTGTTCGCCGGAGAGCGATCCGCCGTGGGCGACGACGAGGTCGGCGACGTCCTCGGAGAACCGCCGGAAGCGCCGTACGCCGTCGGCCGTGACGAGGTCGAAGTCGATACGGACGTGGATGCAGCCGTCGCCGAAGTGCCCGTAGGGCGTGCCGCGCAGCCCGTGCTCGGCGAGGAGGGCGCGGAAGTCGCGGAGGTACGCGCCCAGGCGGGCGGGCGGTACGGCGCAGTCCTCCCAGCCGGGCCAGGCCTCGGCGCCGTCGGCCGTGCGGGTGGCGGTTCCGGCGGCGTCCTCGCGCACCCGCCACAGGGCGCGGCGGGCGTCCGGGTCGGTGACGACGGTGCCGTCCAGGGCGTCGGCGACGCGTACGAGACGTGCCGCGCGGGCGGCTGCCTCTTCGGGTGTCGTGCCGCCGGTCTCGGCGAAGAGCCAGGCGCCGCCCCGGGGCAGGGCGGTCCGGGCGGCCGGGTCGCGGACCAGGTCCTCGGCCATGCCCTCCACGGTGAGCGGGCCGTACGGGAGGAGGCCGGGTGCCGCCTCGGCGGCCGCGCTCTCGTCGGCGTACCCGAGGACGGCGAGCGCGCGGGCGGGCGGCGACTCGACGAGCCGTACGGTCGCCTCGGTGAGCACGCCCAGGGTGCCCTCGCTGCCGCAGAAGGCGCGGGCGAGGTCGGTGCCGCGCTCGGGAAGGAGGGCGTCGAGGGCGTACCCGGAGATGCGGCGCGGAAGGCCCGGCGGGAAGCCGGTGCGGATGGCCGCCAAGTGCCGCCCGACCAGGCCGGCGAGTCCGTCCGGCGCACCGCCCCAGCCGCGTCCGAGGCGCAGCTCGGTGCCGCCGTACGTCACGACCGAGAGCCGGTCGACGTTGTCGGCGGTGGTGCCCCACGCCACCGAGTGCGACCCGCACGCGTTGTTGCCGATCATGCCGCCCAGGGTGCAGCGGCTGTGCGTGGACGGGTCGGGCCCGAAGGTCAGCCCGTACGCGCCCGCCGCGCCGCGCAGCCGGTCCAGGACCACGCCGGGCTGGACGACGGCCGTCCGCGCCTCGGGGTCGACCGAGACGATGGCCCGCATGTGCCGGGTGAAGTCCAGCACCACTCCGGTGCCGGTCGCCTGCCCGGCGATCGACGTCCCCGCCCCGCGCGGCACGACCGGCACGCCGTGCTCGCGGCACACGGCCAGCGCCGCGGCCACGTCGGCGGCGTCGCGCGGGGCCACGACACCGACGGGGACGCGCCGGTAGTTGGACGCGTCCATGGTGTGCAGGGCCCTGGCCGCCGCCCCGAAGTCCACCTCGCCGCGCACGGCCTCCCGAAGCGCCCGCGCGACGGCCGCCGTCTCCCGTAGCTGATCACCCATGCGGTCAGGATGCCCTCGGCGGGGCCGTCGACGTCCTGCCCCTCGCCGAGGTCTCTGCGAGAAAGCACACAAGAACTTCCCAAAGTGATCGCCAATTCTCTTATAGTGACCCGGAATTGTTCGGGAATTGACGGCTCCAGCTGCCCCCACGCCCAGAGGACTGACGATTTGCGCCCCTCTCTCCGGCCGGTCGCGCCGACCCTGCTGATCTCCGCGGCCGTCACCGGCCTCGTGTGCGCGGGGGCGGTGGCCGCCGCTCCCGGCTCCGTGCGGGTCCCGCTGGCGTGGGGTTCGGCGGTGGCCGCCGTCCTGCTGACCGTCGCGGTCACCACCGCCGCGTACGCCCTGGACACCGCCCGCCGACTGCGCGCCCAGGCCGCCGCGCTCACCGCCGAGACCGCGCGCCGCGCCGCCGACACCGCCCGGACCGTCGCCGAGGCACGCGCGGAGACCGCCCGCGTGAAGGCGGAGGCCGACCGCGCCGTCACCGAGGCCCGGACGGAGGCCGACCGCGCCGTCGCGGAGACCCGCGCCGAGGCGAACCGCGCCGTCGCCGAGGCCCGGACGGAGGCCGACCGCGCCGTCGCCGAGGCCCGCGCCGAAGCCGGCCGCGCCCGGGCCGAGGCCGCGCGCAGCGAGACCAACCGCGCCGCCGCCGTGGCCGCCTGCGCCAACGCGGCCGGCCGTATGCAGGCCCTGGCCACGAGCATGCTCGCCGACCTCCGCGAGATGGAGCACCGGCACACCGACGAGGACGTGCTCACCGACCTCCTCCACCTCGACCACCGCACCGCCCAGGCCGGCCGGCTCGCCGACTCCGTCGCCGTCCTCACCGGCGCCCGCTCGGGCCGCCGCTGGGCGAAGCCGATCGTGATGGAGTCCATCCTGCGCGGCGCCATGAGCCGCATCGGCGGCTACCAGCGCGTACGGCTCCACACCACCAGCGACGCCGCGATCGCCGGCCACGCCGCCGAGGGCGTCATGCACGCACTCGCCGAACTCCTCGACAACGCGGCCAACTTCTCGCCGCCCACCGCCGAGGTCCATGTGTACGTCGAGGAGGTCCCCGCCGGGCTCGTCGTCACCGTCGAGGACAGCGGCCTGGTCATGAGCGACGTCCAGCTGCGCCGCGCCGAGCGGGCCGTCACCGCCGAACGGACCGACCTCACCGGCCTGTCCGGCACCCGCCTGGGCCTCGCGGTCGTCGGCCGGCTGGCCCGCAAGCACGGACTGACCGTGTCCTTCCGCCCCTCGGCCCGCGGCGGCACCGGCGCGCTGATGATGATCCCGCACGAGCTGATCACCCGGACCCGCCCGGAGGCCCTGCCCGCACCCGCACCCGCACCCCGGCGCCGGGAAGCCCACGAGCCCCAGGAGGTCCACGAGCGCCCCACCTCCCCCGTCCCGACCCACGTCCCGACCCCGGGCACTCCCGAAAGCCCCGACAGCCCCGACAGCCCCGCAACGCCCGCGACGTCCTCCCCCAGCGGCCTCCCCAAGCGCCGCCGGGGCCAGACCCTCGCCGCCGCACACCCCGAAGGCACCCCCACCGCCCCCGCCGAGCCCACCGACCCCGCCTCGCGGACCCGCTCGGCGGCTCGTTTCAGCAGCTTCCGCCAAGCGGTACGCACCACCACGGAAGGCACCCCTCGATGACCACCGGCACCACCACCGACGAGAAGCTCAACTGGCTGCTGGAGAACCTGCTCCAGCGCACACCCGGAGCCCGCCACGCGCTCGTGCTGTCCCGGGACGGCCTCAAGCTGTGCCGTACGCCGGAACTGTCCGTCGACCAGGCCGACCAGCTGGCCGCGATAGCCGCGGGCATCCAGAGCCTGTCGCAGGGCGCGTCGATGGAGTTCGGCGACGGCACCGGCGGCGTACGGTCCGCGATGGCCGAGTTCTACGGCGGCGTCCTGCTCATCGTCGAGGCCGGGGAGGGCGCCCACCTCGCGGTCGTCGCCGCCGAGGACTCCGACGTCGGCCTGATCGGGCACAACATGAGCGAGCTCGTCGAGCAACTCGGCGAGCACCTGCACGCCGAGCCCCGCACACCGTGAGTCCGGGCAGCCACAGGGACGAGTCCCCGGACCGGCTGTACACCCTGACCGGTGGCCGTACGCGCTCCACCCCCGACGCGCCGTTCGACCTGGTGACCCTGGTGGTGGCGGAGTCGGAGCCGGCACCCGGCATGCAGTCCGAGCACGCCGCGATCCTCCGGATGTGCCGGCGACCCACCGCGGTCGTCGAGGTGGCGGCCGAACTCGCCCTGCCGGTCGGCATCACCCGCATCCTGCTCTCCGACCTGCTCGGTACGGGCCGGATCAGCGCCCGCCACCCGCGCGCGTCAGCGCACGGCCTCCCCGCCCCCGACCTCCTGGAGCAGGTGCTCGTTGGACTCCGCAACCTCTGAACGGACACCGCTCACCAGCACCGCCGACAACGGTCTCAAG
The DNA here is from genome assembly GCF_040300825.1 of Streptomyces sp. NPDC000229. Lineage (NCBI taxonomy): Bacteria > Bacillati > Actinomycetota > Actinomycetes > Kitasatosporales > Streptomycetaceae > Streptomyces > Streptomyces sp. NPDC000229. The sequence goes on along the minus strand of NZ_JBEPEL010000017.1, from coordinate 28,401 downwards.
ATCGTCATCGTCGGCGGTTTCGGTGTCGGCAAGACCACCCTCGTGCGCTCGGTCAGCGAGATCCGTCCCCTCAACACCGAGGAGACGATGACGCGCGCGGGCGAGGCCGTCGACGACGTCTCCCGGATCCACACCAAGACGTCCACCACCGTCGCCTTCGACTTCGGCCGCATCTCCCTCGACGCGCACAACGTCCTGTACCTGTTCGGCGCCCCCGGCCAGGAGCGCTTCTGGTTCCTGTGGGACCGCCTCTTCTCCGGCACCCTCGGCGCGGTCGTCCTCGTCGACACCCGCCGTCTCGCCGACTCCTGGTACGCGATCGACCGCCTGGAGCACCACGGCATGCCGTTCATCGTCGCCTGCAACGACTTCGGCGGGCCGGCCCACACCGAGCAGGAGATCCGCGAGGCGCTCGACCTCGCCGGCCACGTACCGCTGGTGGAGTGCGACGCCCGCGACCGCTCGTCCAGCAAGTACGTACTGATCACGCTCGTCGAGCACCTCAAGACCCTGTCCGCCGAGGAGACCAGAACATGACCGCCCCCGTGCCCCTGTCCGGGCCCCGGTTCCAGACCGAACCCGCCCAGCTGTACCGGGAGATGAGGCGCGAGCACGGAGCCGTCGCCCCGGTGCTCCTCGACGGGGACGTCCCGGCCTGGCTGGTGCTGGACTACCGCGAGCTGCACCAGGTGACCGGCGACCCGGCGCTCTTCAGCCGCGACTCCGAGCTGTGGAACCAGTGGGACCGCATCCCCGACGACTGGCCGCTCCTGCCGATGATCGGCCGCAGGCAGCCGTCGATCCTCTACACGGTCGGCGAGCGTCACCGCCTGCGCGCCGGGATGATCGCGACCGCCCTGGAGTCCGTCGACCCGTTCAGCCTGCGCCGGTACGCCGAGGAGTACGCCGACGGGCTCATCGACACGTTCTGCGGGAAGGGCGAGGCGGAGCTGATCGCCCAGTACGCCATGCTCCTGCCCGTCCGGGTCCTGGTGAAGATCTACGGGGTGCCCGACGAGCAGGGCCCCGGGCTGGTCACCGCGCTCAACGACATGATCGACGGCCGTGACCGGGCGCTGGCGGGCCAGCGGCACCTGGCCGAATCGATGTTCGGCCTGCTCGCCGCGAAGCAGGCCGAGCCGGGTGAGGACGTGGCCTCCCGCATGCTGGCCGACCCGTCCGGGTTCACGGTCGAGGAGATGGCGCAGGACCTGATGGTCATGATGGCGGCCGGGCACCAGCCGACGGCCGACTGGATCGGCAACTCGCTGCGCCTGATGCTGACCGACGACCGGTTCGCGGCCTCCCTGTCCGGCGGCCGGCACTCCGTCGCGGAGGCGATGAACGAGGTCCTGTGGGCCGACACGCCGACACAGAACGTGGCCGGGCGGTGGGCGTCGCGCGACACGCACCTGGGCGGACGGCACATCAAGGCGGGCGACCTGCTCCTGCTGGGCCTGGCCGCCGCCAACGCCGACCCTCAGGTCCACATCGACAACGCGGCCCTCACCGGCGGCAACGGCGCCCACTTCTCCTTCGGGCACGGCGAGCACCGCTGCCCGTTCCCCGCGCAGGAGGTCGCCGAGGTCATCGCCCGTACCGGGATCGAGGTGCTGCTGGACCGGCTGCCCGACCTGGACCTGGCCGTACCGGCCGACTCCCTCACCCGGCGCCCCTCGCCCTGGCTGCGGGGGATGACCGGCCTGCCCGTGACCTTCACCCCGACCCCCGCCCTCGGAGGCACCCCGTGATCCCCGTAGAGGAACCCATCGCCCTCGACCCGTTCGTCACCGACCTCGACGGCGAGAGCGCGGCGCTGCGCGCGGCCGGGCCGCTCGCCCGCGTGGTCCTGCCGGGCGGAGTGCCGGTGTGGGCGGTGACGCGTCACGCGGAGGCGCGAGCGCTGCTCACCGACAAGCGGCTGGTGAAGGACATCAATGTGTGGGGCGCCTGGCAGCGCGGTGAGATACCGCCGGACTGGCCGCTGATCGGCCTGGCCAACCCCGGCCGGTCCATGCTGACCGTGGACGGCGAGGACCACCGCAGGATGCGGGCGCTGGTCGCCCAGGCGCTCACCCCCCGCCGGGTGGAGCTGATGCGAGGGCGGATCACCGAGCTGACGGAGGGGCTGCTGGACGGCCTGGCCGCGCACGGGCCGGGCGCGGTCGTCGACCTCAAGGCCGCCTTCGCCTACCCGCTCCCCATGTACGTGATCAGTGACCTGATGGGCATCGACCCGGCGGACCACCCGCGCCTGAAGGTGCTGTTCGACAAGTTCTTCTCCACCCAGACGCCGCCGGAGGAGGTCGTGGCGACCCTCGGCGAGCTGGCGGAGATGATGGGGAAGGTGGTGGCCGCCCGCCGCGCCGAACCCGGCGACGACCTGACGAGCGCGTTGATCGCCGCCTCCGAGAACGGCGACCACCTCACCGACGAGGAGATCGTCTCCACCCTCCAGCTGATGGTGGCGGCGGGTCACGAGACGACGATCTCGCTGATCGTCAACGCCGTCGTCAACCTGGCGACCCACCCCGAGCAGCTCGCCCTCGTCCGTTCCGGTGAGGCCGGCTGGGACGCGGTCGTCGAGGAGACCCTCCGCTTCTCCACGCCCACCTCCCACGTCCTGATCCGCTTCGCGACCGAGGACGTGCGGGTCGGTGACCGGACCCTGCCCGCGGGGGACGCGCTGATCGTGTCGTACGGGGCGATCGGCCGCGACGAGGAGCAGCACGGCCCGAGCGCGGGTGTCTTCGACGTCACCCGCTCCCCCAACCGGCACATCTCCTTCGGCCACGGGCCGCACGTCTGCCCGGGCGCCGCGCTGTCCCGGCTGGAGGCGGGCGTGGCCCTGCCCGCCCTGTACGCGCGTTTCCCGGACCTCACGCTGGCCGTGCCCGTCTCCGAGCTGCGCAACAAGCCGGTCGTCACCCAGAACGATCTTTTCGAGCTGCCCGTCCGGCTCGGCTGACGTCTCATTTCCTCGTCTCACCGGACGGACACGGCCGTGCGCCGTGTCCGTCAGGGACTAGGCTCCGATCCGTGGCTGAGATCCAGATTCCCACCGACATCAAGCCCGCCGACGGCCGTTTCGGCGCGGGCCCCTCCAAGGTGCGTACGGAGGCGCTGGACGCCCTGGCCGCCACCGGCACCTCCCTCCTCGGTACGTCACACCGCCAGGCCCCGGTCAAGAACCTGGTCGGCGAGGTCCGCGCGGGCGTGCGCGACCTGTTCTCCCTCCCCGAGGGCTACGAGGTGATCCTCGGCAACGGCGGCTCCACCGCCTTCTGGGACATCGCGACCCACGGGCTGATCGAGAACAAGTCGCAGCACCTGTCCTTCGGCGAGTTCTCCTCCAAGTTCGCGAAGGCGTCGAAGCTGGCCCCGTGGCTGGCCGAGCCGACCGTGATCTCCTCCGACCCGGGCACGCACCCGGAGCCGGCGGCCGAGGCGGGCGTCGACGTGTACGCGTTCACGCACAACGAGACCTCCACCGGTGTCGCCGCCCCCGTCAAGCGCGTCGAGGGCGCCGACGAGGGCGCGCTGGTCCTCGTGGACGCGACCTCCGGCGCGGGCGGCCTGCCGGTCGACATCACCGAGTCGGACGTCTACTACTTCGCCCCGCAGAAGTCGTTCGCCTCCGAAGGCGGCCTGTGGATCGGCGTGTTCTCCCCGGCCGCGCTGGAGCGGGCCGCCCGGATCCACGCCTCGGGCCGCCACATCCCGGAGTTCTTCTCCCTGCCGACGGCGATCGACAACTCGCTGAAGAACCAGACGTACAACACCCCGGCCCTGTCCACGCTGTTCCTGCTCAACGAGCAGCTGAAGTGGATCAACGGCCAGGGCGGTCTGGACTGGTCGGTGCGCCGCACCGCGACCTCCGCGCGCACGCTGTACGGCTGGGCGGAGGAGTCCAAGTACGCCACGCCGTTCGTCGCCGACCCGGCGAAGCGCTCGCAGGTCATCGGCACGATCGACTTCTCGGACGAGATCGACGCGGCGGCGGTCGCCAAGGTGCTGCGCGCCAACGGGATCGTCGACACCGAGCCGTACCGCAAGCTGGGCCGCAACCAGCTGCGGATCGCGATGTTCCCGGCGGTCGAGCCGTCGGACGTCGAGGCGCTGACGGCCTGCGTCGACTACGTGATCGAGAAGCTGTAGCAGCGGTACGCGGGTGAGGGCCCCGACCCATTGGGTCGGGGCCCTTCCGTATGCGGCCGATAACCGCTCTATCGGGCCCCGTCGGCGGTCCCTACCATCCGAAGCACTCCGGCAGCTCCGGCACCGGACGTTTGACATGTATGCGCCATCCACGGTTGGACCCCCCACTTCGACCGGCAACCGATCGGAGCCCCATGTCCAGAAGATCCCGAGCCCTGCTCGCCGGTACGGCCGCCACCACGGCCCTCGCGGCGATCGTCCTCGCGCCGTCCCCCGCCTCGGCGGGCATCGTCGCCCCGCCCGACAAGATCGTGATCGAGGTCGCGACCGTCAATGGATCGGGCTGCCCCCAGGGCACGGCCGCCGTCGCCGTGGCCCCGGACAACACCGCCTTCACCGTGACGTACAGCGACTACCTCGCGCAGGTGGGCGTGGGCGCGCAGCCGACCGACTTCCGCAAGAACTGCCAGCTCAACCTGATCGTCCACGTCCCGGGCGGTTTCACCTACGCCGTCGCCGGCGTCGACTACCGGGGCTACGCCAAGCTGGAGTCCGGCGCCACCGCCATGCAGAAGGCGTCCTACTACTTCCAGGGCTCCCCCGACACGGCCCAGAAGAGCCACCCCTTCAAGGGCCCGTACGACAACAACTGGCAGGCGACCGACCAGACCGACTGGGGCCAGCTGGTGTGGGCGCCCTGTGGCGTGAAGCGGAACTTCAACATCAACACCGAGCTGCGGGTGAGCGCGGGCACCTCGGACCCGGCGAAGACCAACAGCTTCATCGCCATGGACTCCACGGACGGCGACATCAAGACGATCTACCGCCTGGCCTGGAAGGAGTGCCCGAAGTAGGCCCCTCCCGGTGACCGGGTGGGCCCGCGCCCCCTCCGCGGGCCCACCCTCCACCGCGGTACTACCGGCTCAGGCGCTGGAAGCGCCGTACCGCGAGGGGCAGGAACACCGCGGTGATCACCACCGGCCACACCACCGCCATCAGCACTGCGTTCTGCTCCACCCAGGTCCCGCCCCCGGCCCCGGGGTTGCCGAACAGCTCCCGGGTCGCCACCGCCGTGGAGGAGATCGGGTTCCACGCGGCGATCGTGCCCAGCCAGCCCGGCATCGTCTCCGGCTGCACGAAGACGCTGGAGATCATGGTGAGCGGGAAGGCAACCACGAACAGCCCGCCGGCCGCTTCCGGGTTCGGGACCAGCAGCCCGAGCCAGATACCGACCCACGTCAGGCAGTAGCGCAGCAGGAGCAGCAGCGCGAAGGCCGCCACGGTGCCGAGGAACCCGCCGTCCGAGCGCCAGCCCATCACGAACGCCGTCGTCGCGAGGATGGTCAGCTCGGCGGAGGCCACGATCGCGTCGGTGACGCCCCGCCCGGCGACCACCGCGGACGGCGCCATGGGCATGGAGCGGAACCGGTCGGTGACCCCCTTGTTGGCGTCGGTGACCACGGACGTCGCGGTGTTGATGAACCCGAAGGCCATCGTCATCACGAACATGCCGGGCATCAGGAAGTCCCGGTAGTCCGCCGCCCCGCCGCCGCCGGGCGGCTTCATCGCGCCGCCGAAGACGTACCCGTACAGCAGGACCGACAGGATCGGGAAGCCGAGCTGCCAGGCGATGTAGGCGGGCTTGCGCTGATAGATGGTCAGCGAGCGGCGCACCAGGTTCCAGCAGTCGGCGATCGCCCAGTAGGCGCGTCCGCGCCCGGTGACGGGCTGAAGGGTGCTGCTCATGCGGCCACCCCTTCCTTCTCCTCCTCGGTCGCGTGACCGGTCAGGCGCAGGAACACGTCGTCGAGGCTCGGCCTGCGCAGCCCGATGTCCTCGACCTGGACGCCCTCGTCCTGGAGGGACCGCGCGACCTCGGTGAGCGCCATGACCCGGTCGGCGACGGGCGCGTGGACGCGACGTTCGGCCTCGTCGACGCGCGGCTCGCCGTCGCCCACCCGGGCGACCGTCTTGGCCACCCGCGGCAGGTCGGCCGGATCGACGGCGACGACCTCGATGCGGTCGCCCCCGACACGGTCCTTGAGCGCCTCGGGGGTGTCGTCGGCGATGGCACGGCCCCGGTCGATGACGGTGATGCGCGAGGTGAGCTTGTCGGCCTCCTCCAGGTACTGGGTCGTCAGCAGGACGGTGGTGCCGCCCGCGACCAGGGCCCGTACCGCGTCCCAGACCTCGCCGCGGCCACGCGGGTCGAGACCGGTGGTCGGCTCGTCGAGGAACAGGACAGGCGGCGCCAGGATCATCGAGGCGGCGAGGTCCAGGCGTCGCCGCATACCGCCGCTGTACTCCTCGACGCCCCTGTCCGCCGCCTCGGCCAGCCCGAACTGCTCCAGCAGCTCGGCAGCGCGGGAGTGGGCCCGGCGCCCGCCGAGATGGAAAAGCCGGCCGAACATCTCCAGGTTCTGCCGACCCGTGAGGATCTCGTCCACGGCGGCGTACTGGCCGGTGAGCCCGATCAGGGCGCGTACGCGGCGGGGGTCGCGCGCCACGTCGACCCCGGCGACCTCGGCGCGGCCGCCGTCGAAACGGCGCAGCGTCGCCAGCGCGCGGACGGCGGTGGTCTTGCCCGCCCCATTGGGGCCGAGGAGGCCGTGGACCGTGCCGGGGCGCACCGCGAGGTCGAACCCGTCCAGCGCCCGTTTCTCCCCGTACCGCTTCTCCAGGCCCTCGGCCCGTACCGCCCAGTCCTCCACAGCACCCTCCCCAAACGAAACTGAGTACACCGTACCCAACGAGCGTACACCGTACCCAGTTTTGGTCCAGTGATTTACGCTGACGCCATGACCAGGGACAGCACCACGGCGACGAGCGGCAGCGGCGACATCGTCCGCAGCCTGGAACTGCTCTGGGGCACCGGTGAACCCCCCTCCAGGGGGCCGAAGCGCGGCCTGACCGTCGACCGGATCGTCGCCACCGCCGTGGAGGTCGCGGACACCGAGGGCCTGGACGCCGTCTCGATGCGGCGGCTCTCCGCCGACCTGGGCGTCGGCACGATGTCGCTGTACCGGTACGTCCCCGGCAAGGCCGAGCTGCTGGACCTGATGCTCGACCGCGTCCGGGGCCTGATGCTCGGCGACCAGCCGCCCGAGCCCTGCGACTGGCGCGCCGCCGTCGACGCCCTGGCGCGCGCCGAACTGGACCTCTACCGCCGCCACCCCTGGCTGCTCAAGGTCAACCAGGCCCGTACCGTCCTCGGCCCCAGCGCCCTGCGCGGCCTCGAACTCGCCCTGACGGGCCTGAAGAGCATGGGCCTCACCGACCCCGAGCTCATCTCGGTGATCATCGCCGTCCAGAGCTTCGTCACCGGCATCGTGCGCATGGAGGCCGAGACGGTCGAGGCGGCCAAGGAGACCGGCGTCAGCGACCAGGAGTTCTGGACGCGCCAGGAACCGTTCCTCGACCGCGCCATGCGCACCGGCGAGTACCCCGTGATGGCAGCCCTCTCCCCGGACGCCTTCTCCACCGACTTCGACCACTTCGAATTCGGCCTCCGGGCGCTCATGGGCGGCTTCGAGGCGATGGTCGCCCAGGCCGGCGCCCGGCGCGAGGTCTAGCGGGGCATCTGCAACGGCAGAAAAGGCCGGTACCCACGCGGTACCGGCCCTCGTCAAGCGCCCGGCCTCACCCCCGGCGCCGCGCCCGCCGCCACAGCAGGACCAGCGCGGCGACACCCGCCAGGACGAGGGCGCCCACCGTGGCGTCGCCGGTGCCGGCGCCACCACCCGGACCGGCCGGAGACGCACCGCCCCCTCCCGGGGCGGAGGGACTGCTGCCGCCGGGGGCCGGCCGCGACTCCCCCTCCAGGGGCACCCGCACGACCTCGCTGCCGGTCCCCTCCGAACCGAACATCAGCGCCGAGCCGTCCACGGTGTACGTCACCGACTCCGACTGCCGCTGGATCGGCGCGTTCAGCCGCTTCTCGGCGCCGAGCCGGCCGTCCTTCCACGCGTACGCCCGCGCGCTGAAGTACCCGCGCAGCACCAGCGCGTCGCCGTCCGGCGAGAACGCCCCGTCCGTGACCCACGGCACCTCGCCGATCCGCCGGAAGACGTTCGGGCCGCCGGTGCTCAGCCGCGCGGGACCCTCGTACAACCCGCCCCCGTCCTCGTTCTTGGACGCGATGTAGACCCGCCCGGTGGTGGGGTGCACCATCAACGCCTCGGCGTTCCGGGGCCCGTCGGCGTACGTCACCGTGTACTGGGTGGCGGCGACGGACTGGTCGCGCAGCTGCTTCGGCTCGGGGAAGCGGTAGATCCACACGTGCTTCCAGGAGCCGTCGAGGTTGTCGCCGATGTCCCCCACGTACACGTGACCGTCCGCCCCGACGGAGATCGCCTCCATGTCGCGCGGTGTGCCGACCCCGCGCAGCGTGACGGTGGCCACCGTCTCGCCGGTCCTCCCGTCGACGGCGAACACCCGTGGCCCGTCCTGGTCGTTGTGCGTCCAGTAGACGCCCGGGTGGGCGCGGCTCGCCGCGAGGCCGCTCGACTCGGTGATCCGGGGGTCCTTGACGGTGAACCCGCCGTCCTCACCTTCGGCCATGGCGGGAGCGGCGGACAGCACCACCGCGGCGAGGGCCGCACCCAGGGTCGTACGCAACGAACGCATGACCCCAGTGTCCATGGTCACATCGCACTTCCCGGGCGGGGTCGGCGATGATGACCCCCATGCGTTTCATGTTCGTCGGCGACTCCATGACCATCGGACGCGCCGGCGACTACACCTGGCGCTACCGGATGTGGCAGCACCTCGAAGCGGCCTTCGACGGCCCGTACGCGATCGTCGGCCCGCGCACGGAGCTGTACGAGGCGTCCGCCGACGCCGCCGTCTCCCACGCGTACGCCGACCCGGCGTTCCCCGCCCACGCCCGCAGGCACCTGTCCGGCTGGGGTGAGGGCTGGCTGCACATGGCGCCACTGATCCGCGAGGCAGTGACCACGGCGGAGGCGGACGTGCTGCTGGTGTCCCTGGGCCTGATAGACCTCGGCTTCTACACCAACAGCGCCCAGACGTCCGAGAACGTCCGCTCCTTCATCGCCGAGGCCCGCGCAGCCAACCCGCACGTCCGGGCCGTCCTGCTCCCGGTGATCCCGAACGTACGCGCCCGCTACGACGCGCCCTTCGCCGCCGAGTGCGCCCGCTTCAACGAGCTGCTGGCCAAGACCGTCGCCGACCTCGACCAGCCCGGCTCCCCGCTTCTCCTGGCCTCGCCGCCGGAGTCGTACGACATCGACACCGACACCTACGACGGCACCCACCCCGGCCCCTCGGGCGAGCACAGGCTCGCGGCCGCCTTCGCGACGGCGATGCACCAGGCGTGGGGCCTGGGCGGCCCGTACGCCCGCCCATCCGGGACGGGGAGTCAGCGTCAGACCGTCGGGGAACCGCTGAACAGGTGCTTCCCGAAGCCCTTGCCGTCGTTGTTCCAGTCCAGGAACAGCTCGCCGTCGGCCAGACCGCGACCCGAGCCGATCGCGTAGCTCAGGACCGGTGTCGTGTACGAGTTGTTGTAGTTGGCGTTGGAGTCGCTGTTCTCCAGCCGTGACTCGATGCCCCAGTAGTTCGCGGACTTCTTCACCGGGTCGGTGCCGGACTGCGACTTCTTGACCTGGAGCTTGAAGTAGGCGCCGTCGAATATGGTGCTGTCGTCGACGTAGCCGTACGCCGGGCCGTCCCAGCTGATCTTCGCGTAGGTGTAGACGGTGGAACCGGAGCGCTTGGCGCACAGGCTCACCTTGAAGTCCCAGTTGTCCGCCCAGGGGCCGTCGTACGACGCGTCGTCGACGGACTTGGTGCTGGTGGTGCACTTGTAGGTGGCGGCGGAGGCCGGGGTGGCGGTCGCGATGGCGGCGGTGCCGGCGAGCGCGGCGACGATGACAGCCGTGGACGTGGAGCGCTTGAGCTTGCGCATGCAATGCCTTCCGTAGGGGCGGGATGTCTGGCTGCAGATGGTGATGTGGCCGTTCAGAGACGTCACATGACAGCGCAGTACGTAAGATCAACTTTAGACCTGTGAATGGCGAAATCCTGCTGGTCGGGACAGACTTGAGACACCCCGTGGCGGAATCGTCGATTTCGTGGCGATCCCAGGACGGCTCCGCGCCACCCTTCACGAGCCCGCCGGCATGGCATGGGCTGAGCCGGTTGCGCCTACGGGCCTGCCGTGACCTCTTCGACGAGGGTGCGCCACGGTACGGCCCTGCGACGGGAGGGCTGCCCGGCCGACGAAGCGCGGGCGGCGGCCTCCTGGCGACACGGACCGCAGTGCGTCTCGTCGCCGACCGGCCGGAAGACGTGTTCATCACCGGGCCCTTCGCAGACGGCCAGTCCCCGCACGACAGGACGTGGCTCAAGCGGTACGGGGAGTTTCTGGACCAGCCGGTGCCGCAGGAACCCCACAGCCGAGCGCACACCGCCCGGCGGCAGTCCGGTCGTCAGCGCGTGGTGGAGATCAGCCGTCGAGAACCCACGCCGAAGCCACTCCGCCGCCGCGTCCGCGAGGCCCCGGGCCTCCCGCACACCCAGCCACAGCTCGCGGTGGCTGTGCCGCAGCGACAGCAACACCCGCTCGGCGGCGACCACTTCGGCGGAAGCGGGCGGCTCTTCGGGTGGGGGGTGGGGAGTGTTCTTCTCCCGGTCTTCCTCTTCCGGAGGAGAACCGGCGACCGCCCGGGGCTCCGGTTCACCGACCGTCGGTTCCGGGACACTCGGAGGCGGCGAGGCGGGCGGCTGAGGCTCCACCCCGTCCCGCAACCGGTTTGCCTCCTCGCCCGTGAGGGTGACGTTGGACAGCAGCTGGTCCGTGATCCACCGGCCCCGGCCGCTCTGCCGGCGCCAGTGGTGGAAGAACCCGCTCGCGAGCAGCTCTTCCTTGGCCCGCTGGAACGCCCGGGGCTTCATGCCCAGGTCCTCGGCGTGCTCCCCGAGCGGCTTGGTCATGGCTTCGTTTTCGGGGAGTCCCTGCACGTAGATGACCAGCAACTTCGCGTCGCTGCCGAGGCGACGGTGCCGGACGAGATCGTGCGAGACCTTGGTGAAGCGCCGTTCGGGCGCGATAACATGCCGAAGCATTTCTGGTGGACCGCTTTTCCACTAGTGGTGAAGGTCCTCGGACGGTGTTGCCGCACCCCCGGGGACCGCTCCATGTCTGCACACGGAGCGTGTTTGCGCGATCACCGTACAGCATGTTCGACCATTTCGTGCAACAAGTCCGGTTCCACGAAGGGGACTTCGTCGGTGGGCCGTGACCTCCAGTCCAGCGGCCACGTCAGCCCGTCGAGCGCGGGAATCCCGACGAACGCCATGCTGCGCCCGCCCCGGCTCAGCGCCCTCGCCCCGACCGGCCACGCGTACGCCGCCGCAGTCTGAGGCGGCAGCAAGAAGTACATGTTCTGCTCCCCGGTCAGCTCCCGGACGATCGGCCCCGCCTGGAAGCCCGTGAACTCCATCAGCCGGTAGGCCACTTCCTCGCCGAGCAACCCTCTGACGCGTACGGCGTCGAAGTGGATGCCCGCATGCCGCAGGGCGTGCCCGGACGCAGGAATCCAGGACGGAACCCTGTCAAGTGAAATGCGCGGATTCATGCGGCCAGCTTTGCGGTCCGGCTCTACTGTGACCAGCGCCACAAGGCGTTCGTGCAGCACTGTGCACGTGGGGAGGGCGGGCGTGAACATCGGAAACAACGGCAGTCCCGGCGCCGCGAAGGCCTTCGGCCGGTTGCTGCGGTTCCACCGCGAGCGGGCCAAGGTCTCCCAGGAGGCCCTGGGCCGGGAGACCGGTTACTCCAAGTCGCAGGTGGCCATGATCGAGCGCGGCGAGCGCCGCCCGAGGGGCAATTTCGTGGAGGTCGCCGATGCGCTGCTGGGTGCACAAGGTGCACTGGTGGAGGTGGCGGAGGAGGTGAAGGCGAGTGGGGTAGCGGCGTGGTTCGAGGACTACCTGGTGGAGGAGGCGCGGGCGGCCGGCATCCACATGTACGAGAACCACCTGATTCCGGGTCTGCTCCAGACCGAACGCTATGTGCGGGCCGTGTACGCCTGCGCCTGCCCACCGTGGGACCCGGACGAGCTCGAGGCCTCGATCACGGCTCGGCTCGATCGTCAGCAACTATTCCATCGGAAGCCCGCACCGCTTGTCAGTTTCGTCCTGGAGAAGGCCGCCCTCACCCGGCCGATCGGCGGACCGGCCGTGCTCAAGGAGAACCTCCTGCACATCCTGGACGTCGCCCGGTTGCTCAATGTGGAGGTCCAGGTCATGCCAGAGGGCTGCCGGACCCACGCCGGGCTCAACGGCCCGTTCACTCTGATCGAAACAGCAAAGCGACGAGAGCAACTCGTGTACGTGGAGGGGCAGAGCGGCCGGTATTTCGTCAGCGAACAGCCGGAGATGGGCGACGTGTTCGCTCGCTATGGCATTCTGCGAGCACAGGCCCTCAGCCCGGACGATTCAGCGAAGTACATCGAAGAGGTGGCACGAACGCTATGAGCACCGACCTCGTCTGGTTCAAGAGCAGCTACAGCGGAGATCAGCAGGGTAACTGCGTCGAGGTCGCCCTCCACCCCCACACGGTCCACGTCCGGGACTCCAAGGACGTGACCCGCCCCGCCCTCACCGTCTCCCCCTCCGCCTGGTCAGCCTTCGTGCTGGAAGACCACCTCCGCTGTGAATGACCCGGGCGCGCTCGGCCCTGGCCCGGGTGAGGTCTTCGTTCCTGGTGCGGTGGGCCTGTCAGCGGATCTCGTACCGGTCGCGCGGGATTCAACGGGTCCACACGGCTTCGAACGCACTGGCGCATAACTTTGGAGCGGCGCGGTACACGGACAGGATCTGCCCCGCCGACGCACCCTTCTCCGGTGAAGTGGTTCCAGCGGATGAACCGGTCGTCGAACAGCCAGAGACCATTGCCCGCCAGTGCGATGTCAGACGCTTCGCGACGGGGGCCACCGGGCCCGCTCTCCCGCCAGCGCGTCGACTGGTACGGCTGGCCCTGATCGACGATGGACCCCGCTCGCCGCCCCTCACACCAACGGGGCCTTCCGGGACGGCTCGGGCCCACACTGGGCAAGCCTATGAGAAGTTTGACTGATTACGAAACCATAACGGCGATCATCTAATCGGGCGAAGCATGTGGCCCCATGGTTTGATGAATCGATCGAAGCCGGACCTGACCATCCGTCTTCAAGATGCTCAGTGGGCTCGCTAAGCGAGCTTGGACAACAGACACGCGCCCCTCAGGCCTAATGAGACCTAGTCGGTTCCCTGGGGTGCGTTGCGAGGGGGAATTATGGGTAAGTCGCGGAAGTTCGCTGCCGTTGCGATGGGGGCGGTGGCAGCGGTCAGCCTGGGTACCGCACCCGCCTATGCCGAGGGGTACTTCAGCAGTTCCATCGGCGGCTGGTTGACGGGCAAGGAGTCGAGCCGTTGGAACGACAACAACAGAGATAGCGTTTCCACCTATATCAGGTTCTCCGGCTGCTCTGTGTCCGCTGGTACTTTTCGTTACGCTGGCCTGCAGTTGAAGCAGGATCGTGAATGGCTGCCGGACCCTGTTGTCGGCCGTGCCAACAACGCCTGCAATACTGTCTACTACGGTGACAAGCCGGCAGGCAAGTACTATTTCACCTACTCGAACCTTAACGGTGAGGCGACCGCATTTGCTGCGCTGACTGTTAACCAGGTCGTCGTCGCTTACTGACGGGCGGGTGCGGCCGGGGCCACAACGCTGGCCCGGGCCGCACCGGCTTCGTTTTTCTACCGTCCACTTCGGGGTCTCGCGTGCCGCTGCATTACATGGCTTGTTCGTTCTCCTATCGAGCAGGTTCACCTGTGCTGAATTCCTTGACCATGCAGTTCCCTTCAGGGTCCACAGTCCTTCTGGGGCCCAACGGGGCAGGGAAGTCGACTTTGTTGTCCCTTGGCGCAACATCGCTGGTTCCAGCCTCGGGGAGTATTCTCCTGGGGCGACTCGACGGCACTCGTGGAAGGTCCCGACGTCAGTACCGGCAGCGAGTGGGATGGCTTCCGCAACAGGTGCAGCCGGTCCCGTCCTTGACGGTTCGTGAGCAGGCGGCTTACGTAGGATGGCTGAAGGGCCTGTCCCGGAGTGAGGCATGGGACCGTTCAGCGCGGGCACTGGAGCGAGTGCGCCTTGCCGACCTCGGGCACCGCAGAAGTCACGAACTGTCCGGTGGCCAGCTGCGGCGCCTGGGTATCGCTCAAACCCTGGTGCACAACGCGGAGGTTGTCCTGCTGGACGAGCCTACGGCCGGCCTCGATCCGGTGCAGCGCGGCGTCTTCCGCGACCTGTTGGCCGAGCTCGCCGACTCGATGCACTTCATCGTCTCCACCCACCAGACCGAAGATCTCGCCGACATCTACGACACCGTCGTGGTATTCGACCACGGAAGCCCGGTCTTCCAGGGCAGCGTCCCCGCGTTCTTCGCCACGGCGCCGGCCTCCACCCCGGCGGATCGACGTGCAGAAGTCGCATACCGCAGCCTCGTGCGCGGGGAGGCGTAACCGATATGCGCGTCGTCACCATGCTCCGCACCAGCCCCGCTCTGTGGCTCGCCACAGTCCTGATACCCGTGCTGGTGTGGATCGGAACGCAGAACACGGACTCCGTGATCGCCTCCTGGACCTCTGTCAGCGCTCAGTCCACCTTCGTACTCGGCTTTGTCAACGCCGCCTGCGGGGCCGCTGCCGCCTGGGAAGCTGCCCGGCTTCGTCAGGGCAACGTCCTTGCCCTTGCACCAGCGCGCAGCCCCCTTGCCATCGCGCTAACGCACCTGCTTCCCGTGGCCGTGCTTGGCCTGGCAGGAATCATCGCCTCGCTGGCAGTCCATGCCGTGGCCGTGCCGCCCAGCCAGGGGTATCCGAGTCTCGGCATCTTGGGCACCGCCTACGTCGTGGTTCTGTCGCACATGGCGTTGGGTTGGCTCGTCGGCTCCCGCATGCCGCGGATTCTCGGTGCTGCGTGCATGTTGCTCTTCGGCTATGTGTGGGGATTCTGGCCCGCGGCACTCGGTTCCATGGCCTGGCTGCGGCACCTCAACGGTCAGGGCTTCATCGAGTGCTGCGGCCTGGACGCGGCCCCCTCAACCCGAAGCATGGCTGCCACCGTCACGCTGGCCGTCGGCCTGATCGCTGCCGCCGTACTCACTGCCACCTTCCGGCAGAGATCTCGACGCGTCCTGGCTTCCCTCGGCACTTTCGGAATCGCCCTGGTCGTCAGCCTCACCCTGGCCATCCCCCTGGACTTCGACGGCGACGAGCCCCGTGACACCGCACTGCGCAAGTGCACTGGGACTGCTCCCGCAGTCTGCCTGTGGCCCGAGCAGTCCAGCCGACAGGAGGAGATCGCCCGCTGGGCACGACAAGCCACCCAACGGCTGAAGACCGTGAACGTGACCCCGGCGTCGCAGATCGAGTTCGGCGAGGTCCGGCCGTCCGAGTCAAGTGTCCTTTCGAACGTTGCGACCAGCCCCTTGCCTTCTGAACCACCTGCGTGCGCCCTCTCACCGGGAGCGAAGTACCCGGGGAGCGAGGCGGCCACGGTCATCTACGCCTGGCTGGCTCTCACCGGTGGCGTGCCCGAAGCGGACCTGCGTAGCCGCTGGTCCCCTCAGGCCGTAGCACTTGCCCAGCAGGTCAAACAATTGCCACCCGATACGCAACATCTCTGGTACGAACGCAACATGCGGGCGGTACGTGACTGCTCGGTCAAACCCGCCCTCGCTCCATCCTCCTACGCGGCACCACGAGCGGATGCCTCGTGAACTGGTGGCTGCGTACCCACCTGGCACTCTTTTGCGCGGCGACTCTCGTCGGGACGATGCTCCTGGCCCCGTTGCTCGCGGGGTCGGCACTTCCCATCCCGTCACTGTTCTCAGGAGTCGGCAACGGCATCCCTATTCCGCTGGTGATCCCTGTGATCCCCGCGGCCATCGTGCTCCACGCGGTGAACCAGGTGCCAGAGGCTTACAACACGGTTGCCGTCAGACCGGTACAGCGATACCGAGCCTGCATGATCATCACGGCATGCATCGCTGCGGCGGTACTCGCCGGCGCCGAGAACTACCTGATCGACTTCCCTATAGCCTTCGCTGTAGCCAGGAACCTGGCGGGGTACCTGGGAGTCGGCCTTATCGTCCAGCATCTCTTCGGCCCCAGATACGGCCCCCTTTCCGTAGCGACCGTGCCGGTGTTCTGCGCTCTTGTTGGGCTGGGGCCGACCGGGCGTCCATTTGCATGGACCTGGCCCGTGCACGAGGCCGCATCAGCGCTCGCCGGTGCGACGGCCGTTTGCCTCTTCGGTATCGGCTTGGCAGCGAATCTACTTGGCGCCCGTGCCAGTCGGCGAGCCAGACGCAGATGACGCGTCCGAGGACCTGGACGGCATGGTGGACGCCTCGCCTGAGTATCTCGTGTGTGCGTAGAGATGGCCGGTGAAGTAGCCGTTGCCAAGGAAGGGTGCCTCTCCCCTATGCGGGTCGAGGCACCTCTCCCCGTCTGGTGTGACGTTGCTGATCAGAACCGACACCGAAGCGACGTTCTCTGGAGTTCCGCCACATTGTCGGGCCCAATCGCCAGGTAATCCGTGAGCAAGCTAAACGATCGGCGTCGGAGCGAGGCAAGAAACCGCAGCATCATGGCGAGCCGAAACCCGGCCGGGTGTCAGCGCCGCAGGGCGTCGACCGCCGCTGCGGCGAGCGGCGCCACCGCGCCCGGCGTCGGGGTCTTGGCCCGGGCGCCCGGCCGGGTGTCGGCCGGTGTGCCGCCGAGCGCGACGGTCATGTGGCGCAGCATCGCCGCGTCGATGGGGTGGGGCTTCAGTCGGCCCTGCTCGTCGAAGCGCTGGTACTTCATGAGGTTCCATCCGAGCGCGACCTGACGTCGGCCGTCCTCCGTGGACAGCGCCCAGGTACCGGCGCCGAACACGCCGCCGTCGTGGCCCCAGTACCACCGGCCGTCGGGCATCTTCAGCGTGTAGAGGCCGAGCCCGTACCGGAACGTCACCTCCTCGCCGGGAGACGGCTCGTGCGCGGGCACCGTGGTCTTCATGGCGCTCAGCTCAGTGGGGCCGAGGAGCTTGCCGCCAAGGAGCTGCCGGTAGAAGGAGTTGAGGTCGTCCATGGTCGACACCAGGGACCCTGCCGGGCCGCACCAGGACATGTCGTAGACGCTGTAGTCACGGGCGGGCTCGATCATCCCGTACATCGACTCGTACATCTTCGCGTGCGGGCCGGTCACGAATGGCGTGCGCGGGAAGTAGGTGTGGCGTAGCCCGGCCTTGCGGATGACGTTCCGGGCGATGTACTGCTCGGGCTCCTGGCCCGTCACCTCGCGCAGCAGCAGCCCGGCGATCACATAGTTGGTGTTGGAGTACGCGTGCGTGCCGCGCGGTGCCGCCGGTGGTGCGGCGAGTCCCAGGCGTACGAGCTCCTCGGGGGCGAAGTGGTGGAAGCGGCGCGCGTCCAGGGCCTTGCCCGGGTCCTCCAGGAGGCCGGGGAACGCGCCCATGATGTGGTCACCGAGGCCACTGGTGTGGTTGAGGAGCATGCGGACCGTGATGGTGCGGCCGCGCTCCCCGGGTATCAACTCGGGCAGGTAACGGCCGATGGGCGCGTCGAGTTCGATGCGGCCCTTGGCGACCTGCTGGAGGACGGCGACGGCGGTGAAGGTCTTGGTGATGCTGCCGACCCGGTGCTCGAAGTCGGCCCGTATCGGGCGCTGCGTACCGAGGTCGGCGGTCCCGGCGGCGCCCCGCCACGATGACGAGCCGTCACGGACGGCGGAGTACGTGCCGTACATGCCGGCCTGGTGGATCGCTTCGAGCGAGGATCGCAGGGCCTTGCGGTCGAGACTCCGGCCGCGGTCGAGCCCGTGGCTCGGGGTGGGCGCGGTGACTGCCGTGGTGGCCGCGGGCGCCGTGGGTGCGGCGTGTGCCGGGAGGGTTCCGGCGGCCAGGGAGAGCAGGGCGGCGCTCGACACGAGCGCGGCGCGGCGGACGTTGCGGCGGAGCGGGGAGGGGGCACGGCGAGCGGTGGGGTCCATGGGCCTTCCTGCACGGTCGACGGCGCACCGTTGTGTGCGCCGTCGACCATCCTCATGGCGCCGGTACGGCCCTTTCCTCCACCCAGGGGCCGATTGTGCGCACAGGAACGCATGACATTTGTCAGGGTCGTCGCCTGGTCAGCCGTGCTTGTGGAAGACCACTTCGGGGTGGTCGGTGGACGGACCGTCCAGGAGCTTGTGGTCCACGCCCTTCAGGTGCAGGTCGAAGAACGCCGTCACGTACGCCCGTGTGATCTCCTGCGACCGCTTGCCCGACAGGGGCTCGTCCGGGGGCAGGAGCCCGAGTTGGTCGGCGAGGACCGGCACGTCGGTGAAGGTGAAGTGGCCCGAGCCGGTGACGTTGGTCCAGCGCTTCCAGCCGTCCAGGAGCGGCCAGTCCCGTATCCAGGAGCGGTCGTCGTCGCCGGTGCCCAGCATCATGAAGGGGCGCCCGCCCAGGCCCTCGGCCGGGACCGGCTCCATGAAGGACCCGTCCATGTTGGCCCCGGCGCGTACGCGCTGATCACCCGCCATGGTCGTCGCGGCGGAGGCGCCGCCGATGGAATGGCCCGCCATGCCGATCCGCGTGTGGTCGATCATGCGGGCGTGCCGCCAGGAGGGGTGCCGGTCGGAGAGCAGCCGGTCGAGCAGGAACGACACGTCCTTCGCCCGGCCCTTGGGTACCACCCCGTACCCGCCCGGCTGGATCTTCTCGCAGGCGACGCAGTTCAGGAGTCGGCCACCGGGGAAGGCCGTGCCGACCGACTCGTAGGCGTGGTCGACGGTGGCGACGACGTAACCCTGACTGGCCAGCTCCTCGGCGAGCAGGGTCAGGGTGGAGCGGTTGACGGTGAAGCCGGGCGACAGCACGACGAGCGGGAACTTCCCGCGTACGGGCGCGGCGGCGGGGCGGGCGTGGGTGCGGGTGCCGCTGAGCGTCCCGGCGGACACCGCGTCGGTCAGTTCCCGGTCGTCGATGAAGGCCTGGGCCTCGGCGGCGGTCATGTACGGGGCCGTCCGGCCGCCACCGGGCCGTGCGGGGTAGTACATCGACACCATCAGCTCGCGCGCCCCGGCCTCGGGGACCCAGGGGTCGGGGCGGCTCTTGTCGACGAGGTGCAGGGTGTCACGGCCCACGGCGTACGAACCGGTGGGCGGCGGCAGTTCGAGGCGTACACGGGCGGTCTCGGCGGCCGGGGCCACAGGCGCGGCGTGGGCGGCGTGGGCGACGCCCGTGCCGAGCAGGGCGAGGGACAGGCCGAGTAAAGCGGCGGCTGTGCCGCGAGGCAGTCGTTGCATACCGGCGAGGCTAGGCAGCGGACCCCGCCCCGGTCGTCCCCCCACGGCCTGAACGGTGTGGGCCCCCGGACGTACGCGGATCTCCACCCGTGGACCTACCTTTCCGGTAAGGCAGTTGACCTCAATCGCGGTCGAGGTCCTACGGTCATCCGCATGACGACGACACCGACTCCCCCCGCCCCCGCCAACCCCGCCGCCACCGACGCCGACCTCGCCTCGCAGCCCATCGGCTACTGGAGCGGCGTCGTCCACAAGGCCGTCATCAACCACATCCGCGACGCGATGGCACGGGTGGACGTCACCCAGCCCCAGTGGTGGACGCTCAACCGTGTCGACGTCGGCGACCACGTCACCCGTGAGGTCGTCGTCACCGGGCTCGCCGACGTCGCGGACACCCCGCACGACGCCTCCCGAGCCGTCGACCACCTGCTCCACAGGGGCTGGCTGCGCCTGGACGACGAGCAGCGCCTGCACCTCACCGACGAGGGCCGCGCGGCCAAGGCCCGCATTAAGGAGCTGGTCACCGGCCTCCGGGCGCAGATCCACGACGGCATCACCGACGCCGAGTACGTGGCCGCGCTCAAGGTGCTGCGCCGCATGGCCGACAACGTCAAAGCCACGGCACTGTCGTAGAACCTCCTTCCGAACTGGCGCCCTAGGGTCTGTCGTCAAAGTGATGTCGCGTTGTGGATCACGGTGTCGTGATATGTCGCCATGAACTGTCCGATGCCGAGTGGGAACTCGTGCAACACTTTCACGACAACTCCTAGGCCGGCGGGGTCGGGGCCTCTCCGGGAGGAGCCGTCCTAGTCCCGCAAAACCTTCACGGCCCGGTCGAAGGCCGAGTCCTTGTTCTGGTCGAACTCCTCCGTGGTGAAGACCGGCTCGGTGAGGTGCGGCGGGATGCCCGCGCCGTCGAAGGTCCTGCCCGACCGGGTCAGCAGCTCCTCGTTCGGCAGCCAGACCGACATGCCGTTGGGGAGCTTGCGCACCATGACGTCCGAGAAGACGCCCTGCGTGGGCTGCCCGATCCGCACGGTCCGGCCGGGCCGGTCCATGAGGGCCTGGGTGAAGGTCTCTCCCGCGCTGACGGTCGAGCCGCCGGTCAGCACGGCGACCGGTCCGGTGTAGCGGGGACCCTGGGCGGGCATGACGTACAGGGGCTGGGGGCGCGTGTGCCGGGTGGGGTCCGCGGGATCGTTGCGAGCCCGCTTGGAGTAGGCGAGGTAGGGGGTGTCGGTCAGCCGCCCGGCGATGTGGAGCCCCATGGCGTCGGAGCCGCCCCCGTTGATCCGCAGGTCGATGACCAGGCCCTTCAGGTGCCGGGTGCGCTCCTGGCCGAGGACCGTGTCCAGCGCCTTGTCGAGCTCGGCCAGCTCGGCGGCGTAGGAGGCCTCGTCGCCCGCGTAGCCGCCGAAGCCGGAGATCCGCAGGTAGCCCTGCCCGCCGGGGAGGTCGGCGTAGGTGATCCGCCCGGCGGCGAAGTCCTGGAGGTTCCGGGCGTTCTTGAGGTCGCGCTCCACGACGAACTTCTTGACCTTGGCGTCGAGCTTCCCGTCGGGCCGGACGGTGCCTGGGCGGACCTGCGCGAAGGCCCGGTCGGGGTCACCGTCGCCGTCGCCGTCGACGTCCCAGACGGCGACGTGGGCGTCGTGGAGCGGCTCGACCATCTTGCTGAAGACGGCGAAGAGTTCGTCCGGGGTCGTCCCTTCGTGGACCGTGGGCCGGTACCGGTCGCGTACGGCGTGCCAGTCGATGTCCTTGGCGGCGAAGAAGGGGTAGTTCTCCTCGAAGGATTGCCAGAAGACGTCGAAGGAGGCGAGCGGACCCCCGGGGGCGGAACGCGTGCAGGCATCGGGCAGTTCCGTCATCCGGCGCAGGTTCCGTTCGCCGACGTCGCCGTCCAGCCGTACGGAAGCGCGGTCGCGGTCCCCGCGGGTGCGCACGGTGAGGACGGTGCCTCCAGGCGTGGTGTAGGCGCCGGGGCCGGTCCGCTGCGCGGTGTCGCCCGCGAGGCAGCTGACAGCGGTGGTCTGATACTCCTGGAGGGTTCCGTTCCGGATGGACAGCACGGTGCCGTAGCCGTCAGTGCGCCAGATTCCGTCGGTGACCGGCTGGTGGGCGGTGGCGGCCGGCGCGGCTGCGCCGACGAGGGCCAGGGCGACGGCGGTGGCCGTGATGATGCGCACGATCTTGCCTTCTCTGTAGGCGACTTGCTGGGTACCACCCCACCGTCGCCGACACGGGATCCACCGGGCCATCCGGCTGTCCGGCCGATCGAGGGTGAGGCCAGCCCCCGCTACCCGCGGTAACCCGGGACCACACACCTAGGGAGTGTCGTCAAAATAGCGCCAGCCAGACGAGACTTTGACGGGTTCGCTCACCTGGGACTGTCAGAGCCTGAAACGCTGGTCGAGGGGCTCCTGAGGGGAGATATCTGCCCGGCGGAGAGTACGACATCGGACGGGAGCGGTGACGGGCGCTGTATCGAGACGTTCTCTCATGAGTACAAGCCCGGCATGACGCGCATCTACCTCAGGTCCACGTTCGAGCCCGGCCTGACTCCACCCCCCGCTACGCCCGCGTGAGCCGGTTCGCGAACGTCGACATGGTGTATGTACCGATGCCCATGACGACCTCCAGGGCGTTGCGTTCCGTGTAGCCGCGGGTGAGGAAGGCGGCGAGGTCCTCGTCGGACACCTCGCCCGTGGTGGCGTGGACGGCGTCGACGAACCGCCGTACGGCTTCGAGCCGTTCGTCGGGCAGCGGGGTGCCGTCGCGGAGGGCGGCGATGACGGCGGGGGCGGCGCCCAGGGCGCGGAGCTTGCGGGTGTGGAGGTCGACGCAGACCTGACAGCCGTTGCGGGTGGCGACGGTCATGATGACCGTCTCGCGGGCGACCGGGTCGAGAGTGGTGCGGTCGAACAGGGCCGTGAGGGTCATGAAGCCCTCCAGCAGTTCGGGCGAGGCCGCCATGCGGGCGACGGCCGGCGGGACGTGGCCGCCCATCCGCTGCGAGATCGCTTCCATGACGGGGCGGGCGGCGGGCGGGGCGGACTCCAGGGTGTGGTCGACGAACATGGCCGCTCCTAGGATGGACAACATGGTTGACGAAAAGAAGGTAAACCGGGTTGTCGATCCGGGCAAGGGCTATGAGCTGCCCCTGCTCCTCTTCGCGGGCTTCCGCACCCTCATCGACCGCCTCCACGCCGAACTCGCCCGCCAGGGCCACCCGGACGTACGGCCCGCCCACGGGTTCGCCATGCAGGCGATCGGGCCCGGCGGCGCGACCGCCAGCGAGGTGGGGCGGCGGCTCGGGGTGTCCAAGCAGGCGGCCGGCAAGACCGTCGACCGGCTCGTCGCCCTCGGGTACGCCGAGCGCGCCGACGACCCCGCCGACGCCCGCCGCAAGGTCGTCCGCCTCACCCCGCACGGCCTGGACGCCCTCGCCCGCTCGGCCGCGATCTTCGACGAACTGCGGGCGGACTGGGCCCGCACCCTCGGGGCGGAACGCGTCCGGGACCTGGAGGCCGCGCTGCGGACCGTCGTCCCGGCGGAGGCGTTCCGCCTCGACGCGGCGGGGTGGCTGGGCGGGGCGTGACGCACCGGTTGGCGAGCTGTCGCCACGGGCGTGTCGGCCCGGGCGTGCGTATCGTTTTCTGAGGCGGCTGCATGCGATCACGCGGCAGCGGGGAGGAGCGCCACGATGACCGTCGTAGAGAACGACAGGATCGACATGGCCGAGAGCAACCACGAGTGGACCTTGGACGAGATGTTCGAGGGGCTCGAGCGGATGGGCGTCCCCGAGGGCTTCAAGACCGAGATCGTCGGGGGAAACATCTTCATGACGCCGCAGCGGGACACCCACTGGGACATCATTCTGGACATCGTCGAGCAGCTTCGGACGAAGCACCCCAGGCAGCGACTCAAGTCCGACGTCCGCATCGACTACCCGGGGTACCTCAACGGCCTTGCCTCTGATGTGACCCTGCTCGCCGAAGATGCGTCGATGACCGACAAGGGACTGTGGCGGTACCAGGACGTCGAATTCGTCGCCGAGGTGATCTCCCGCAGCACCGGCATGAACGACTACGGCCCCAAGAAAACCGCCTACGCCGCCGCCGAGGTGCCCGTCTACCTCATCGTCGACCCCTACACCGGCAGGTGCGTCCTCCACACCGTGCCCAAGGGCGAGGAGTACACGGCGGACGCCCGGTTCGATTTCGGCGAGCCCATCGACCTCACTAAGACCCCTGTTGGCCTCGTCCTCGACACCTCCGAGTTCCCCAGCCACTGACGCGCGACCCCCCCGCCCCACAGCGCCCCCTTGCTTCGAGCGCGCTCGAAGGCGTTGGCTGTACGTCCATGAAGTACACGCAGCTCGGACGCACCGGACTCAAGGTCAGCCGACTCGTCCTCGGCACGATGAACTTCGGACCCCAGACCGACGAGGCCGGCAGCCACGCCATCATGAACGCCGCGATCGACGCCGGCATCAACTTCTTCGACACCGCCAACGTGTACGGCTGGGGCGAGAACAAGGGCCGCACGGAGGAGATCATCGGCTCCTGGTTCGCCCGGGGCGGCGACCGGGACAAGGTCGTACTCGCCACCAAGGTGTACGGGAACATGGGCACCGACGGACGGGTCTGGCCCAACCACGACAAGCTCTCCGCCGTGAACATCCGGCGGGCCGTCGAAGGCAGCCTCAAGCGGCTCAACACCGACTACATCGACCTGTACCAGTTCCACCACATCGACCGGCGCACGCCGTTCGAGGAGATCTGGCAGGCCATCGACGTCCTCATCCAGCAGGGGAAGATCCTCTACGCGGGATCGTCGAACTTCCCCGGTTACAAGATCGCCCAGGCCAATGAGATCGCCGACCGGCGCGGCATGGTCGGCCTCGTCAGCGAGCAGTGCCTGTACAACCTGGCCGAGCGGCGCGCCGAGATGGAGGTCATCCCGGCCGCGCAGGACTACGGCGTCGGCGTCATCCCGTGGTCGCCGCTGCACGGCGGACTGCTCGGCGGGGTGATCAAGAAGGAGACCGAGGGCGGGCGCCGCACCAGCGGCCGTTCCGCGGACGCGCTCGCCAACAGCGACGTACGCCTCCAGATCCAGGCGTACGAGGACCTCCTCGAAAAGCACGGGCTCGAACCGGGCGAGGTGGCCCTGGCCTGGCTGCTGTCCCGGCCGGGGGTGACGGGGCCGATCGTCGGGCCGCGTACCGCCGAGCAGCTCGAATCCGCGCTGCGGGCGGTGGAGCTGGAGCTGTCGGACGAGGTCCTGACGGAGCTGGACGCGATCTTCCCGGGTCCGGGGCCGTCGCCGGAGGCCTTCGCCTGGTGACGCGTACGCGCGTACGCCGCAGCGGCCGTCGCTCGGTCAGCCGAGCGCGGCCGCAGCGGCGATCATCACGAACATCAGCACCAGCACACCGGCCATGATCCGGTTTCGCGTCTTCGGGTCCACCCTTCGAGGTTAACCGGCCCGTCCGAGCCGCCATGACCCGACCGTCTCGTAACGCGGTCCCCGGCCCGCGTCACCGCCGCCCGGGAGGTTGCTGCGCACGAGGGCGAGCTCGGTCACGTCCCAGCGGGTGCCCTCGAAGGGCTGGAGCCGCTCGACGAACGGGCGCAGGTCGGTGGCGTCCGTGCGACTGCGGGCCACCGTCAGATGGGCCTGGTAGCGGCGGTGCTCGTCCATCGGAATGCCCGAGCGCCGGGCGGCCGCGTCCGCGCGTTCGGCGAGCAGCCGCATCTCGTCCAGCCCGCCCGCCGCCCCCGCCCACAGGACGCGCCTCCCGAACCGGCCGCCCCCGTGGAACCGCAGCGGGAAGGGCTCGGTGCGGTGCGCGGCGCGGGCGAGCCGGGTACACAGTTCCGGCACCAGCCGCTCGTCCACCTCCCCCATGAACGCGAGCGTGAAGTGCCAGCCCTCACGCCCCGTCCAGCGGAGGTCGTCGGCGCCCGGGAGGGTCCTCAACCCGCCGACCACACCCGCGAGTTCGTCCACGGCCACCCGGCTCGGCAGCACGGCAGCGAAAAGCCTCATACCGCGAGTCTGGCATGATCCACGCCACGTATCGCCGTGCATTCCCGGCCGATCACATGGGGGACAAGGTGGAGATCAGGAAGGGCGGGGCGGACGACGTCCCCGCGATACTCGCCATGCTGGACAGCGCGGTCGCCTGGCTGAACGCACGCGGGATCACCGACCAGTGGGGCACCGAGCCGTGGTCGTCCAGGCCACGGGCCGTGCGGCGCGTGCACGAGACCGTCACGGAGGGCTCGCCGTGGATCGCCGAGATCGACGGCGTACCGGCCGGGGCACTGACGCTGACGCCGCACCCCGGGCCCGATGTCGCGCCCGCCGACGAACCGGAGCTGTACGTGCGGTTCCTGGCCACCGGCATCCGGTTCCACGGACGGGGCGTGGGCAGCGCGCTGCTGGCGCACGCGGTCGAGGAGACCCGGCGGCGGGGCGTCTCGCTGCTGCGGGTGGACTGCTTCGCGGGCGGCGAGGGGCGGCTCGTCGACTACTACGTACGCAACGGCTTCACGCCCACACAGGCCTACACGGTCGGCGACTGGCCGGGGCAGGTGCTGGAGCGGCGGGTGTGACGACAAGGGGGCCCGTCCTTCCGGTCCGGGCCCCTTGTCGCCGTTACGCGGCCGTGGCCAGCTCCTCGCGCGGGACGAACCGCACATGCGGGTGGCCCCGGCGCAGGTCGACCTTCAGGCGCAACCCGCCCACCCGGGCCAGCACCAGGCCGATCACCACGGCGGCGGTCAGCGAGACGGCACCGCCCGTGGCGAAGCCCACCCGAGCGCCGTACGTGTCGGTGATCCAGCCCAGCAGGGGCGCGCCCACCGGCGTACCGCCGACGAACACCATCATGTAGAGGCTCATCACCCGGCCCCGCATCACGGGGTCGGTCGCGAGCTGGACCGACGAGTTGGCGGTGACGTTGACCGTCAGGCCGAACATGCCGATCGGGACCAGCAGCAGCGCGAACAGCCAGAAGGACGGGGAGAACGCGGCGGCGATCTCCAGTACGCCGAAGGCGACCGCGCCGCCGACCAACAGCCGCAGCCGGGAGGTGCCGCGCCGGGCGGCGAGCAGGGCACCCACGAGGGAGCCGACGGCCATCAGGGTGTTGAGGAAGCCGTACGTCCCCGCTCCGGCGTGGAAGACGTCGTCGGAGAAGGCGGTCAGCCAGATCGGGAAGTTGAACCCGAAGGTGCCGACGAAGCCCACGAGCGCGATCGGCCAGATCAGCTCGGGGCGGCCGGCGACGTACCGCAGCCCTTCGCGCAGCTGACCCTTGCCGCGTGGTGCCCGCTCCACCTGGTGCAGCTCGCTGGTGCGCATCAGCATCAGGGAGACGAGCGGGGCGAGGAAGGACAGGCCGTTGACCAGGAAGGCGTAGCCGCTGCCGACCGAAGCGATCACGCCGCCCGCGACGGCGGGGCCGACGAGCCGGGCCGACTGGAAGTTGGCCGAGTTCAGGCTGACGGCGTTGCGGACCTGGGCGGGGCCGACCAGCTCGGAGTAGAACGACTGGCGGGCCGGGTTGTCGACGACCGTGACCATGCCGAGCAGGAACGCGATCAGGTAGACGTGCCAGACCTGGACGTGGCCGGAGAGGGTGAGGACGGCGAGGGCCAGACCGCACAGGCCCAGGGCGCCCTGGCTGAACATCAGCAGGTTGCGCTTGGGGTAGCGGTCGGCGATGACACCGCCGTACAGGCCGAAGAGCAGCATCGGCAGGAACTGCAGCGCCGTCGTGATGCCGACGGCGGCGGCGGAGCCCGTGAGGCTGAGGACCAGCCAGTCCTGGGTGATGCGGGCCATCCAGGTACCGGTGTTGGAGACGATGGCCCCGGTGAAGAAGAGCCGGTAGTTGCGGACCTTGAGCGAGGAGAAGGTCCGGTTGCGGGTCGTGTCGTGGTGGTTGGGGTTGTGTGCGGGTGCGGAGTCTGTTGCTCCGGGTCCCGTACTCAAAAGGTTCGCCTCCTTGGTGCGTCGTACGTCTTACAGGTGTGCGAGCTTCTCCAGCACGGGTGCGGCAGCACGCAGCTTTGCCCACTCGTCCTCGTCCAAACCTTCGGCGAGGGATGCCAGCCAGGCGTTCCGCTTGCGGCGGGACTCCTCGAGCATGGCCTCGGCCGTCTCGGTCTGGCTGACGACCTTCTGCCGGCGGTCGTCGGGGTGCGGCTCCAGCCGGACCAGTCCCTTGGCCTCCAGCAGCGCCACGATGCGCGTCATCGACGGCGGCTGGACGTGCTCCTTGCGGGCCAGCTCACCGGGGGTGGCGGTACCGCAGCGGGCGAGGGTGCCGAGCACCGACATCTCGGTGGGGCTCAGCGATTCGTCGACGCGCTGGTGCTTGAGGCGTCGGCCCAGCCGCATGACGGCGGAGCGCAAGGCGTTCACGGCGGCTGCGTCAGCGGGGTCGCCGTGGGAGAGGTCAGGCATGTATTTAGCGTAACTCATTACCCTGGCTAAATACCACCCGTGGAACGGGGAGTGGCAGGGGTCACCCGTACGAGTGAGAGCGGGCCGGAAAGTGACGCGCGGGGCGGGGAGGGGCGGCGAGTCTGGGCGGCATGGGATCGACGGTGCTCAGCCTGCGGATAGACGGAGAGCTGCTCGACAGGGTCCGGCGCCATGCCGCCCGAAGCGGGATGAGCGTCCAGGACTACGTGGTCCGGACGCTCGTCCGCGACGACTTCGACGAACGCTTCGAGGCGGCGGTCGACGAAACGACCCGCTTCTACGGCGCGCGCGGCGCGTAGCGGCCCGCCCGCCGGGGCCGGGCCGCCGGGGCCGGGCCGCCGGGGCCGGGCCCGCCGGGGCGGCAGC